>JAEENF010000096.1 GCA_016283605.1 Prevotella sp. | reverse complement strand
TCACTCTCCCCGCAGGTGTTGAGATGGTAATGCCTGGTGATAACGTTGAGATCACTGTTGAGCTGATCTACGCTGTTGCTCTGAACCCAGGTCTCCGCTTCGCTATCCGTGAAGGTGGTCGTACCGTAGGTTCTGGTCAGATCACAGAGGTTTACGAGGACTAATCCTCAGTAAGCTCTAGATACTCTAGAATTTCTAGTCAAACTAGATACAACCAAGCCCCCGTTTTAGGGCGGGGGCTTACTTACGGGAATAGCTCAGTTGGTAGAGCATCGGTCTCCAAAACCGAGGGTCGTGGGTTCGAGTCCTCCTTCCCGTGCTAATAATAAAGGATATGTTTAAGAAGATTATTGATTATTGCAAGGCTTGCTATGACGAGCTTGCACATAAGACGACTTGGCCGACGCGCAAGGAACTTACACACAGTGCAGTGGTGGTACTCTGTGCCTCACTGATTATTGCTATTGTGGTGTGGGTAATGGATTTGGTGTTTAAGACATTCATGGGTGTTGTTTACCCAGGTTAATACTCTAAGGTAAGAATGGCTCAGTCAGGAATGAAGTGGTACGTGCTTCGCGCCGTTAGCGGAAAAGAGGCTAAGGTTAAGGAGTATCTGGAAGCACTGATGAAGAAGGACAAGACGCTTGAGGCTAATGTCAGTCAGATTCTGTTGCCCACAGAGAAATATGCCCAGCTGCGCAACGGTAAGCGTGTGGTCAAGGAGAAGCTCTTTCTCCCTGGCTATGTGCTCGTAGAGGCCAACCTTCAGGGTGAGATTGCGCATACCTTGCGTTTTATGCCCAATGTGTTGGGCTTCCTTGGTGGTCTGGACAATCCGACACCAGTTCGTCAGGCCGACATTAACCGAATCCTTGGCACAGCCGAGGAGACGGTCCTCAGAAGTGAGGAGACGACCGTACCATTCTCTGTCGACGAGGCAGTGAAAGTGACTGACGGTCCGTTCAATGGCTTCAGTGGCGTCATCGAAGAGGTGAATGCCGAGAAGCGCAAGTTGAAGGTCATGGTGAAGATCTTCGGACGCAAGACTCCGCTGGAGCTTGGGTTCAATCAGGTAGAGAAAGAATAGGGTATAATTGTTACGGTATGCCCGTTCTGTATATACGGCTGTCAGGTGGCTTCCACTCCTGTGGCTTATATAACAATTCAATAAATTAATAACAGAAATGGCTAAAGAAGTTGCTGGATTAATCAAATTACAGATTAAAGGTGGCGCTGCGAATCCCTCACCCCCAGTAGGACCTGCTCTGGGTTCTAAGGGTATCAACATCATGGGATTCTGCAAAGAGTTCAACGCCAGAACCCAGGATAAGGCAGGTAAGATTATTCCTGTCGTTATCACTTACTACACTGACAAGTCATTCTCTTTCGAACTGAAGACTCCTCCCGCAGCCGTACAGCTGAAGGAGGCTGCCAAGGTTAAGAGCGGTAGCTCAGAACCCAACCGTAAGAAGGTGGCCAAGGTTACTTGGGATCAGGTTCGTGCAATCGCAGAGGATAAGATGAAGGACTTGAACTGCTTTACCGTTGAGTCGGCTATGAAGCTGGTGGCAGGTACTGCGCGTAGTATGGGTATCACTGTAGAAGGGGAGTTCCCTGGTAAATAATTAATAACTTCAATTAAGACAATGAGTAAACTGACAAAAAATCAAAAGTTGGTCGCTGAGAAGGTTGAAGCAGGGAAAGCATACTCTTTGAAGGAAGCTGCAGCTTTGGTGAAGGAGATTACCACCACCAAGTTTGAGGCTTCTGTTGATATCGATGTACGCTTGGGCGTTGATCCACGTAAGGCTAACCAGATGGTTCGTGGCGTTGTATCGCTACCGAACGGTACTGGTAAGGTGACACGTGTGCTCGCTCTCTGTACTCCTGATCAGGAGGCTGCTGCTAAGGAAGCAGGTGCCGACTACGTTGGTCTCGACGAGTATATCGAGAAGATCAAGGGTGGTTGGACAGATATTGATGTGATCATCACTATGCCCTCTTGCATGGGTAAGCTCGGTCCTCTCGGCCGTGTGCTCGGTCCTCGTGGCCTGATGCCAAACCCCAAGAGCGGTACAGTTACTATGGACGTTGCTAAGGCAGTGAAGGAAGTAAAGCAGGGTAAGATCGACTTTAAGGTTGACAAGGCTGGTATCGTGCACACGTCAATCGGTAAGGTGACTTTCACCGCTGATCAGATCTTTGAGAATGCAAAGGAGTTTATCTCGACCATTATCAAGCTGAAGCCTGCTGCTGCGAAAGGTACATACATCAAGAGTATCTTCCTCTCAAGCACTATGAGTATGGGTATCAAGATCGATCCTAAATCAGTTGAATAACTCGTTAAAAGATTAGACAAATGAAAAAGGAAGTAAAAGATACTATCATCGTAGAACTCGGAGAAAAGCTGAAGGAGTTTCCTCACTTCTATCTGGTAGACCTTACCGGACTGGATGCTGCAAAGACCAGCGATCTCCGTCGCAAGTGCTTTAAGAACGAGATTAAGCTCCTGATGGTGAAGAACAAGCTTCTTCACAAGGCCTTCGAGGCATCAGAGATTGACTTCTCTCCGCTGTATGAGTGCCTGAAGGGTAACACCGCTGTGATGTTCACACAGACAGCTAATGTTCCCGCTAAGCTGATCAAGGAGTACAAGAAGGAAGGTATCCCCGCCCTGAAGGGTGCATATGCTGAGGAGAGCTTCTTCGTAGGTGCTGACAAGCTTGATGAGCTCGTGGCAATCAAGAGCAAGAACGAACTGATCGCAGAGGTTGTTGCACTGCTGCAGTCTCCGATCAAGAATGTTGTCTCTGGCTTGAATGCTGGTGGCAAGGTTCATGGCCTGCTTGACGCTATCGCTGAGCGTAACAAATAAGCGACCTGAAAAAGGTAAAACAGTAAAAATAGTAACAAAGTAAAAACAATTAAATTTTAAATAAAATGGCAGATATTAAAGCTATTGCAGAAGAGTTGGTAAACCTTACTGTAAAAGAAGTTAATGAGTTGGCAACTGTCCTGAAGGACGAGTATGGAATCGAGCCCGCCGCTGCAGCTGTTGCTGTTGCTGCTGGTCCCGCAGCTGGTGCTGGTGAAGCTGCTGCTGCTGAGGAGAAGTCTTCATTTGACGTCGTGCTGAAGTCAGCCGGTGCCGCTAAGCTCCAGGTCGTTAAGGCTGTGAAGGAGGCTTGTGGTCTTGGTCTGAAGGAGGCTAAGGATCTCGTTGACGGTGCTCCCGCTACCGTTAAGGAGGGTCTGAGCAAGGAAGAGGCTGAGAATCTGAAGAAGACCATCGAGGCCGCTGGTGCTGAGGTTGAGCTGAAATAATCAGAACAACAATACCGCTAGGGTTGGGAACTCTCCAGTAGAGGGTTCCCGACCTTTTTCTGTCTTTGGACATTGAGATATCTGGACAGATAGACATTTAGACATTTAGACAAATAGACATATTTTAATAATGGCTTCAAAAATTATTGATAACAGAGTAAACTTTGGCAGCGTCAAGAATCCATTGCCATTCCCGGATTTCCTTGATGTGCAATTAAAGTCATTCCAGGACTTCCTGCAGTTGGATACTCCGCCTGAGGAACGCAAGAATGACGGTCTGTATAAGGTGTTCGCAGAGAACTTCCCTATTACGGATACGCGTAATAACTTCGTTCTTGAGTTCCTGGACTACTATATCGACCCGCCCCGCTACACGATTGACGAGTGTCTGGAGCGTGGTCTGACCTATAGCGTACCTTTGAAGGCTAAGCTGAAACTGTATTGCACTGATCCGGACCATGAGGATTTCGGCACTGTGATTCAGGACGTGTTCCTGGGTCCGATTCCGTATATGACAGCTAACGGTACGTTTGTTATCAATGGCGCTGAGCGTGTGGTTGTATCTCAGTTGCACCGTTCTCCTGGCGTGTTCTTCGGACAGAATACCCATGCTAACGGTACTCTGCTGTACTCCGCACGTATCATTCCGTTCAAGGGTTCTTGGATTGAGTTTGCCACAGACATCAATAACGTGATGTATGCTTACATCGACCGTAAGAAGAAACTGCCTGTGACAACGCTGTTGCGCGCCATCGGTTTTGAAGCTGATAAGGACATCCTGGAGATCTTCGACCTGGCCGAGGAGGTGAAGGTAAACAAGAAGGCTCTGAAGGCTGTGGTGGGCTGTAAGCTCGCTGCCCGTGTGCTGAAGAGCTGGAACGAGGACTTCGTGGATGAGGATACAGGTGAAGTTGTTTCCATCGAGCGTAATGAGGTGATCATGGAACGTGAGACGGAAATCACAGATGAGAATATGATGGATATCCTGGAGAGTGGTGCCCAGACGATTCTGGTGCATAAGAATGAGTCGACGGCTCAGGACTTCAGCATCATTTTCAATACACTGGCTAAAGACCCGTCGAACTCTGAGAAGGAGGCTGTGCTTTACATTTACCGTCAGTTGCGTAATGCAGATCCTGCTGATGATGCCAGTGCACGTGAAGTTATTCAGAACTTGTTCTTCTCTGATAAGCGTTACGACCTGGGTGACGTAGGCCGTTACCGTATCAACAAGAAATTGGGTCTCGATACGGATATGGACGTCCGCGTGCTGACTAAGGAAGATATTATTGAGATTATCAAATACCTCATCCAGCTGATCAACTCAAAGGCTGCAGTGGATGATATCGACCACCTGTCGAACCGTCGTGTACGTACAGTCGGCGAGCAGTTGTCGAACCAGTTCTCTATCGGTCTGGCTCGTATGAACCGCACCATTCGTGAGCGCATGAACGTTCGCGATAACGAGGTGTTCACACCAACAGATCTGATCAACGCCAAGACCATCTCGAGCGTGATCAACTCGTTCTTCGGTACTAACCCGCTGTCGCAGTTCATGGACCAGACTAACCCGCTGGCTGAGGTAACGCACAAGCGTCGTCTCTCTGCCCTGGGTCCTGGTGGTCTGTCACGTGAGCGTGCCGGATTCGAGGTGCGTGACGTACACTATACACACTATGGTCGTCTGTGTCCTATCGAAAGCCCTGAAGGACCAAACATCGGTCTGATCAGCTCGCTCTGTGTGTATGCTAAGATTAATGAACTTGGCTTTATCCAGACTCCTTATCGTAAGGTAGAGAATGGTGTGGCCAATCTTAATAATGAGGAAATTGTTTATTTGACAGCTGAGGAAGAGTCGGAGCACATCATCGGTCAGGGTAATGCGCCGCTGAATGACGATGGTACTTTCATCCGCAAGGTGGTGAAGTGTCGTCAGGATGCAGACTTCCCTGTAGTACCGCCGATGGATGTGGATCTGATGGACGTATCGCCACAGCAGATAGCCTCTATCGCAGCCTCGCTGATTCCGTTCCTGGAGCACGATGATGCCCACCGTGCGCTGATGGGATCGAACATGATGCGTCAGGCTGTGCCTCTGCTTCACAATGAGGCTCCAATCGTTGGAACAGGTATTGAGAAGCAGGTTTGTGAGGACTCTCGTACGATGATTACGGCTGAGGGTGATGGCGTCATCGAGTATGTCGATGCTACGACCATCCGTATCCTCTATGATCGTACGGAAGATGAGGAGTTCGTTTCGTTTGAGCCGGCATTGAAGGAATATCGTATCTCGAAGTTCCGTCGTACGAACCAGAATATGACCATCGACCTGCGTCCGATTTGTGACAAGGGTCAGCGTGTGAAGAAGGGTGATATCCTGACTGAGGGCTATGCCACTGAGAATGGTGAGCTGGCTCTGGGTCGAAACCTCCTTGTGGCCTACATGCCTTGGAAGGGTTACAACTATGAGGATGCAATCGTGCTCAACGAGCGTATTGTTCGTGAGGATATCCTGACTTCTGTGCATGTCGATGAGTATTCGCTCGACGTTCGTGAGACGAAGCGTGGTGTCGAGGAATTCACAGCTGATATCCCTAATGTGAGTGAGGAAGCTACCAAGGATTTGGATGACAACGGTGTGATCCGTGTGGGTGCCCGTGTGGAGCCTGGTGATATCCTGATTGGTAAGATCTCGCCGAAGGGAGAGAGTGATCCCTCACCTGAGGAGAAACTGTTGCGCGCCATCTTCGGTGATAAGGCCGGTGATGTGAAGGACAGCTCGCTGAAGGCTAATCCTTCGTTGACAGGTGTCGTCATCGACAAGAAACTTTTCGCCCGTGCTATCAAGGACCGTAAGTCTAAGCAGCAGGACAAGATCACCATGAAGAAGATCGACGAGGAGTACGAGGCTAAGGTTGACGACCTGAAGGACATCTTGATCGATAAACTCGTAGAGTTGACGAAAGGGAAGACCTCTCAGGGTGTGAAGGACTATACTGGTGCTGAGATTATCACGAAGGGCAGCAAGTTCTCTGTGACAGCCCTGAAGAATCTGGAATATGGTGACGTTCAGATCAGCAATTGGACCAATGATGAGCACAAGAATCAGCTCATTGCCCAGCTGATTATCAACTATATGAAGAAATACAAGCTTTTGGACGCAGAGAACAAGCGTAAGAAGTTCGCAATCACCATCGGTGACGAGTTGCCTTCAGGTATCCTGCAGATGGCTAAGGTTTATGTGGCCAAGAAGCGTAAGATCGGTGTGGGTGACAAGCTTGCCGGACGTCACGGTAACAAGGGTATCGTTTCGAAGGTCGTACGTCAGGAGGATATGCCGTTCCTCGAGGACGGTCGTCCTGTAGACTTGGTACTGAACCCGCTGGGCGTGCCTTCACGTATGAACCTCGGTCAGATTTTCGAGGCTATCCTCGGTGCTGCCGGTAAACGTCTGGGTGTGAAGTTCGCTACGCCAATCTTTGATGGTGCTAAGCTCGATGACCTCGCAGAGTGGACGGATAAGGCAGGTCTGCCTCGTCTCTGCTCTACTCACCTTTATGATGGTGAGACTGGTGAGCGCTTCGACCAGCCAGCTACAGTAGGTATTACTTACTTCTTGAAGCTCGGTCACATGGTTGAGGATAAGATGCACGCACGTTCTATCGGCCCATATAGCTTGATTACCCAGCAGCCGCTCGGTGGTAAGGCTCAGTTCGGTGGACAGCGTTTTGGTGAGATGGAGGTCTGGGCTCTTGAGGCATTTGGCGCTAGCCATGTTCTGCAGGAGATTTTGACCATCAAGTCTGACGATACCGTAGGTCGTTCGAAGGCTTACGAGGCTATCGTGAAGGGTGATCCAATGCCGACGCCAGGTATTCCAGAGTCGCTCAATGTGCTGTTGCACGAGCTTCGTGGTCTCGGCCTGAGTATCACGATGGACTAAGAGTTAAGTAGTTATGGATTAAGAAGTTAAGAAGTTAAAAGATTATGGCTTTTAAGAAAGATACAAAGACAAAGAGTAATTTCACCAAAATTACCATCGGACTTGCTTCACCTGAGGAGATCTTGGAGAACTCTTTTGGTGAGGTTACCAAGCCTGAAACCATCAACTACCGTACCTATAAGCCGGAGCGCGACGGTCTGTTCTGTGAGCGCATCTTTGGTCCTACGAAGGACTATGAGTGTGCCTGCGGTAAGTACAAGCGTATCCGTTATAAGGGTATCGTCTGTGACCGATGCGGTGTTGAGGTGACCGAGAAGAAGGTTCGTCGTGAGCGTCCAGGACACATTGAACTGGTTGTTCCTGTGGCACATATCTGGTATTTCCGCAGCCTTCCCAATAAGATCGGTTATCTGTTGGGCCTGCCCACCAAGAAACTCGATGCAGTTATTTATTACGAGCGCTACGTCGTTATCCAGCCAGGTGCTATGGCTGGTAAGAAGGATGCCGAGGGCAATGATGCTATCGGTTCCAATATGTACGACCTGCTTTCAGAAGACGAGTATAACGAGATTGTAGACAATCAGATTTCTCCGGATAATGACTATTTGGATGACAGCGATCCTAATAAGTTCATCGCTAAGATGGGTGCTGAGGCCATTTACGACTTGTTGGTCCGTCTGGATTTGGACTCTCTGTCCTACGAGTTGCGCGACCGTGCTAACAGCGACTCTTCACAGCAGCGTAAGAACGAGGCTTTGAAGCGTCTGCAGGTGGTAGAGTCATTCCGCCAGAGCGTAGAGAAAGGCATCAACCGTCCTGAGTGGATGATCATGAAGATTATCCCTGTCACTCCTCCAGAGTTGCGTCCTCTTGTTCCTCTGGATGGTGGTCGTTTCGCTACTTCTGACTTGAACGATCTTTATCGTCGAGTGATTATTCGTAATAACCGCCTGAAGCGACTTATGGAGATTCATGCTCCTGAGGTGATTCTCAGAAACGAGAAGCGTATGCTGCAGGAGGCTGTTGACTCTCTCTTCGACAACTCTCGTAAGTCGAGTGCTGTGAAGAGTGACAGCAACCGTCCTCTGAAGTCTCTTTCTGACTCACTGAAAGGTAAGCAGGGCCGTTTCCGTCAGAACTTGCTAGGTAAGCGTGTTGACTATTCTGCACGTTCAGTTATTGTCGTAGGTCCTGAACTGAAGATGGGTGAGTGCGGTTTGCCGAAGCTGATGGCCGCAGAGCTCTATAAGCCGTTCATCATTCGTAAGCTCATTGAGCGTGGTATCGTGAAGACGGTGAAGAGCGCCAAGAAGATTGTGGATCGTCGTGAGCCAGTAATCTGGGATATCCTGGAAAATGTGATGAAGGGTCATCCTGTGCTCCTGAACCGTGCACCAACACTGCACCGTCTGGGTATTCAGGCCTTCCAGCCAAAGCTTATTGAGGGTAAGGCTATCCAGTTGCATCCGTTGGCATGTACGGCCTTCAATGCCGACTTCGACGGTGACCAAATGGCTGTGCACCTTCCTCTGAGCAATGAGGCTATTCTTGAGGCTCAGTTGTTGATGCTCCAGAGCCATAATATCCTTAATCCTGCTAACGGTGCGCCTATCACAGTGCCTTCACAGGATATGGTGCTTGGCCTCTATTATATTTCCAAGATTCGTCCAGGTGCCAAGGGTGAGGGACTCTCATTCTATGGACCAGAGGAGGCTATCATCGCCCATAACGAGGGTAAGTGCGATCTGCACGCTCAGGTGAAAGTGATTGTGGACGATATTGATGAGAACGGAAAGAAATACAAGCATAGTGTAGAAACCTCCGTGGGTCGTGTCATCGTGAATGGTATCATCCCCGAGCAGGTGGGCTATGTAAATAAGGTGATTTCTAAGAAGAGTCTGCGTGACATCATTGCCGATGTGATTAAGAACGTTGGTTTTGCTGAGGCCTGTGAGTTCCTCGATGGTATCAAGAACCTTGGTTACCGTATGGCTTACGAGGCTGGTCTATCGTTCAACCTCGATGATATTATCATTCCGAAGGAGAAGGCTGATCTGATTGAGAAAGGTAATGCCGAGGTACAGCAGATTACAGATAACTATAACATGGGTTTCATCACTGACAACGAGCGTTATAATCAGGTGATTGATACTTGGACTCACGTTAACAATGATATCGGTAACATCTTGTTGAAGCAGATGACTGAGGCCGATCAAGGTTTCAATGCCGTATTCATGATGCTGGATTCAGGAGCCCGTGGTAGTAAGGACCAGATCAAACAGCTCTCAGGTATCCGTGGTCTGATGGCTAAGCCCCAGAAGGCAGGTGCTGAGGGACACCAGATTATTGAGAACCCGATTCTGTCGAACTTCAAGGAGGGCATGTCTGTGTTGGAGTACTTTATCTCTACGCACGGTGCCCGTAAAGGTTTGGCTGATACGGCTATGAAAACGGCCGACGCCGGTTATCTGACCCGTCGTCTGGTTGATGTCTCTCACGATGTGATTATCACTGAGGAGGATTGCGGTACGCTGCGCGGACTTGTATGTACAGCCCTGAAGAATGGTGATGAAGTGATTTCCAGCCTCTCTGAGCGTATTCTTGGTCGTGTATCAGTGCATGATGTGGTGAATCCGAAGACTGGTGAGGTGATTGTACCTGCTGGTGAGGAAATCACTGAAGCACTGGCTGAGGCCATTGAGAAGGCTGACATCGAGAGTGTTGAGATCCGTTCAGTGCTTACCTGTGAGTCGAAGAAGGGCGTTTGCATGAAGTGTTACGGTCGTAACCTCGCTACTCGTAAGATGGTTCAGAAGGGTGAGGCTGTCGGTGTGATTGCCGCTCAGGCTATCGGTGAGCCGGGTACTCAGCTGACACTGCGTACGTTCCACGCTGGTGGTGTGGCTGCGAACGCTGCTGCTAATGCTAGCATCGTCTGCAAGTATGATTCTGCGAAGATTGAAATGGAAGAGGTGCGTACTGTTCCGTTCGATGAGGATGGTCATGAGTGTGAGATGGTCGTAAGCCGTCTGGGTGAACTCCGTTTCGTGGATCCTAATACAAAGATTGTTCTGTCTACGGTGAACGTGCCTTACGGCGCATCACTGTACTTCAAGAATGGCGATGAGGTGAAGAAGAGCGAGAAGATCGCACAGTGGGACCCGTTCAATGCTGTTATTGTAACTGAGTATGCTGGTACACTGAAGTTCAATGATGTGATAGAAGGTGTGACTTTCCGTGCTGAGACCGATGAAACGACGGGCTTGACGGAGAAGATCGTCACTGAATCAAAAGATAAGTCAAAGGTGCCTACTTGTGATATTATTAGTGCTGATGGAGAAATCCTTGGAACCTATAACTTCCCTGTAGGTGGTCACGTAGTTGTCGAGGACGGCCAGACCGTGAAGACCGGTGAGACCCTCGTCAAGATTCCACGTGCTGCAGCTAAGGGTGGTGATATCACCGGTGGTCTGCCCCGTGTTACTGAGCTCTTCGAGGCTCGTAATCCGTCGAACCCTGCTATCGTATCTGAAATCGATGGTGAGGTGACTATGGGTAAGGTGAAGCGTGGTAACCGAGAGATTGTGGTGACGTCGAAGACAGGCGAGCAACGTCGTTATCTGGTATCACTATCGAAACAGATTCTGGTACAGGAGCATGATGCCGTTCGCGCTGGTACACCGCTCTCTGACGGTGTCATAACGCCTGCTGATATTTTGGCTATCAAAGGTCCTACCGCTGTTCAGGAGTATATCGTAAACGAGGTTCAGGATGTATATCGTCTGCAAGGTGTGAAGATTAACGATAAGCACTTCGAGATTATCGTACGTCAGATGATGCGTAAGGTTCAGATCAATGAGCCTGGTGATACAGCATTCCTCGAGCAGGAGATTGTCGACAAGCTTGACTTTGCAGAGGAAAACGACCGCATCTGGGGTAAGAAGGTTGTGACCGACGCAGGCGACTCTGAGAACCTGCAGAAGGGTCAGATCGTCACTGCCCGCCGTCTGCGTGATGAGAATTCGATGTTGAAGCGTCGTGACTTGCGTTTGGTTCAAGTGCGTGATGCTGTGCCAGCCACTTCTACTCAGATCTTGCAGGGTATCACCCGTGCTGCTCTCCAGACAAAGTCATTCATGTCTGCTGCATCCTTCCAGGAGACTACGAAGGTGCTGAACGAGGCCGCTATCCGTGGTAAGGTAGACCATCTGGAAGGTATGAAGGAGAACGTGATTTGCGGTCACCTGATTCCTGCTGGTACAGGTCTTCGTGAGTTTGAGAAGATTATCGTTGGTTCTAAGGAAGAGTATGAGCGTATGCAGGCAAATCGTAAGAATGTGCTTGACTTCGCTGAGGAAACCATGATGGAGGAATAATAAATAGGTAAAGCAGAGATATGAAAAAAGTATTGATGAGCATTTGCCTGGTACTTTCCAGCATGAGCACGTTTGCCGAGCAGGGTGAGACTTGGGTTGGCGTTAACGTGATGAATGTGGGTATGAATTCCAATTACGTCAACTTTGGTTTTGGTGCGAAGGGGCAGTATGAGTTCCTGAAAAACCTGCGGGCTGAGGCATCCTTTAACTACTTCCTGAAGAAGGACTTCCACACGATGTGGGATGCCAATCTGAATGTGCATTACCTGATGCGCTTTGGACAACTGACGGCCTATCCGTTAGTTGGTGGTGGCCTGATGGACCGTACGTATGAGGATACGTATTTGCCGCTCTATGATTCAACAATCAGCGGTGACATTTTCAGCGACCGTTATCTTGGCGTTAATGCCGGTGCCGGTGTGGAATATCCTGTGAATGAGTGGCTGAAAGTAAATGCCGAGTTGAAATGGCAGTTCGTACAACATCACGACGCACGTCCTGTGGCCTCGGTAGGTATTGCATTCAAACTCTAGATTAATTGAAGGGCTCTCCTCGTTAGGAGAGCCCTTCAATTTCACCGTTCTCGATAGTGATACGCTCGGCTTGTGGACTTTTTGGCAGTCCAGGCATTCGGAGCATATCACCTGCGATAGCAACAATCATTTCGCTACCACAGTTCAATATCAGGTCACGGATACGGATAGTAAAGCCTTCTGGTGAGCCGTAACGTGTAGAATCAGCACTAAACGAAAACTGGGTTTTAGCGATACAGACTGGGTAGCGTGCAATGTCTTTGTCATCGGCAAAGATGTCTCTGATAGCTTCCAACTTCTTCTTTCCTGTTTTGGTAAACTCCACACCTGAAGCGCCATAGATGCGCTTACACACCTTCTCAATCTTGCCTTCTATGCTGTCATTTTCAGGATAGGCAAAGTGAATGGGTAGAGGTTGGATGCGTTCGATGGTGTCTACAACAGTCTGTGCCAGTTCAATGGCTCCCTCACCACCTTTCAGGAAGGCTTCGTTCACGGCAAAGCCTACGCCCAGATCCTCACAGTTCTTTCGAACAATCTCAATCTCTTCATCGGGGTCGGAATGGTAACGGTTCAACGTTACCACTACAGGCTGTCCGAAACCTTGCATATTATTTATATGACGGTTTAGGTTCTTTAGACCTTCCTTCAGTCCCTGAATATTGGGCTCATTAATAAGGGCGATGTCTACGCCGCCATGCATCTTCAGCCCCTGTGTGGTGGCTACAATCACCACTAGGCGAGGTTGGAGTCCAGCCTTGCGGCACTTGATGTCGAAGAACTTCTCAGCACCTAGGTCGGCACCGAATCCAGCCTCTGTGACCACGTAGTCGCCGTAGGTCATTGCCATCTTTGTGGCTAGCACACTGGAGCATCCATGTGCAATATTAGCGAATGGTCCTCCGTGGATGAAGGCCGGCGTGTGTTCTGTTGTCTGCACGAGGTTGGGGCTGAGAGCATCGCGCAGCAATACGGTGATAGCGCCTGCAACACCGAGGTCACGCACCCTGAAGGGTTTGCTGTCGGCAGTGATGCCTAAGAGTATGTTTTCTATGCGATGTTGAAGGTCTTCCTCGCTGGTGGCCAAACAGAGAATGGCCATGAGCTCTGATGCTGACGTGATGTCGAATCCAGTCTCAGAGACCACACCGTCGCCCCTAAGTCCAGTGACAACATTGCGTAGTGCTCGATCGTTCACGTCAAGCACACGTTTCCAGTAAATCTCACGTAGCGAGAAACCGTCTTTGCGGTGCTGGTAAATGTAGTTGTCGAGTAAGGCACTGATGGTGTTATGGGCTGAGGTTACAGCGTGGAAATCGCCTGTAAAATGCAGGTTAATCTTGTCCATAGGTAGCACCTGAGCGTAGCCACCGCCCGCAGCACCACCCTTGATGCCGAAGCAGGGACCTAGTGAGGGCTCCCGCAAAGCCACTATGGCGCGCTTGCCGATTTTGTTCAGACCTAACGTTAGGCCGATGCTGCAAGTTGTCTTGCCGATTCCTGCTCTCGTAGGACTGATGGCTGTCACCAAAATCAGCCTGCTCTGACGGACCTTCTCTTCGTTGATGAGCGATACAGGCAACTTGGCCATATATCTTCCATAAGGCTCGATTTTTTCAGAGTCAATGCCCAATTGGGATGCAATCTCGTAGATATGTTCGAGTTGGCATTCCCTTGCAATCTGTATGTCTGTCTTCATAACTTGTGGTTAAGTGAGTGATACGTCTGCAAAGGTAAGTATTTATTTTAATAAAGCCCTAACTTTTCACTGTTTTTTGTCGTTTTCACCTTTTCTTTGCGGATTATTTGGCGATTTCGGCTTTTTTGTCTACCTTTGCACAAAAATAATAAAAGAGGTACGATGAACGAGAATGATACAAAGCAGCAGGGCCTGCAGTTGGAGTTGCCCCAGGATGTGGCGCAGGGTGAATATGCTAATTTCGCCATAATTACACATTCGAGTAGTGATTTTATCGTTGATTTTGCACGTGTGATGCCTGGTGTGCCGAAGGCTCAGGTCAAAAGCCGTGTGATTTTGGCACCTGAGCATGCCAAACGTCTGTTGGGGGCTTTGCAGGAGAATATCTTCCGCTACGAACGTGAGTTCGGCCCAATCAAAATCCCCAATCAGCAAGATCGGACTATTGCTCCTTTTGATGCATCGAAAGGTGAAGCATAATAGAAAAATAGTTTATAAGAATTCTTAAAAGTGTTATATGTTGTTAAATTTTACAAGGTATAGCACTTTTTCTTTATTATATATTAGGTAGAATCAGAAAATAGTTGTACCTTTGCAGCCCGAATCGCCCATTTTTATAGGATTTGGCGTGTAAAGTGTTGAATATAAACAAAATAAACATATATATAAATTAAAAATTAAAGTATTATGCCTACAATTTCACAATTGGTAAGAAAAGGCAGAAAGGTGATTGTCGACAAGTCGAAGTCACCCGCGCTGGACAACTGTCCTCAGCGTCGTGGTGTCTGCGTACGTGTGTACACGACAACCCCGAAGAAGCCTAATTCGGCTATGCGTAAGGTAGCCCGTGTTCGTTTGACCAACCAGAAGGAGGTCAACAGTTACATCCCAGGAGAGGGACACAACTTGCAGGAGCACTCTATCGTGCTCGTTCGCGGTGGTCGTGTGAAGGACCTTCCTGGTGTACGTTATCACATCGTTCGTGGTACTCTTGATACCGCCGGTGTTGCTAACCGTTTGCAGCGTCGTTCTAAGTACGGTGCTAAGCGTCCAAAGGCTAAGAAGTAAGCCTCAGTTGATGAGTTGGTGAGTTTTTGAGTTTGTGAGTTGGCTCGGAGAAGAGCGGCACTCAAAACCAAAACTCCGGAAGAAAAGACTCAGAGACTCAAAAACTTCAGAACTCAAGAACTCAGAAAAAAAGAAAAAACCGTTTTGCTGGAGAAGCGTTAGAGAAAGGTTGAGTAAATGTTCCGAGCGACGGACGTTGAAGATCAAGTAAGAACAGCCCCCAAGCAGAATTTAATTATTCAAAAAGTAAAATGAGAAAAGCAAAACCAAAGAAGCGTGTGATCCTTCCGGATCCAGTATTTAACGACCAAAAGGTCTCGAAGTTTGTAAACCATTTGATGTACGACGGCAAGAAGAGCAAGTCGTATGAGATTTTCTACAATGCACTTGACACCGTGAAGGGTAAGATGCAGAACGAGGAGAAATCTGCTCTGGAGATTTGGAAGCAGGCCCTTGACAACATCACTCCGCAGGTAGAGGTTAAGAGCCGCCGTATCGGTGGTGCTACATTCCAAGTGCCTACAGAGATCCGTCCTGACCGTAAGGAGAGTATCTCTATGAAGAATATGATCAGCTTTGCTCGCAAGCGTAGCGGCAAGTCAATGGCCGACAAGCTGGCAGCTGAGATCATGGATGCCTTCAATAATCAAGGTGGCGCCTTTAAGCGTAAGGAGGATATGCACCGCATGGCTGAGGCTAACCGCGCATTTGCACACTTCAGATTCTAAGACAGGTATTAGGAAAAGGTAAAAAGGTAAAATAGTAAAAAGGATAATAAGACAATGGCAAATCGCGATTTACATTTGACCCGTAACATCGGTATTATGGCTCACATCGACGCCGGTAAGACAACGACCTCTGAGCGTATCCTGTTTTACACAGGTAAGACGCACAAGATCGGTGAGGTGCACGATGGTGCTGCCACCATGGACTGGATGGCTCAAGAGCAGGAGCGTGGTATTACCATCACTTCTGCTGCAACCACCTGTAATTGGACATGGAATAACAAACAATTCAAGATTAACCTGATTGACACTCCGGGACACGTGGACTTCACCGCTGAGGTGGAGCGTTCACTGCGTGTGCTCGACGGAGCTGTTGCTACTTATAGTGCTGCCGACGGTGTTCAGCCTCAGTCTGAGACTGTATGGCGTCAGGCTGACAAGTACAACGTTCCCCGTATCGGTTACGTGAACAAGATGGACCGTTCAGGTGCAGACTTCTTCGAGACTGTTCAGCAGATGAAGGACATCCTCGGTGCTAACCCTGTTGTGATTCAGGTACCCATCGGTGCTGAGGAGAACTTCAAGGGTCTGGTAGACCTCATCAAGATGAAGGCTATCCTGTGGCACGATGAGACTATGGGTGCTGAGTATGATATTGAGGACATCCCCGCTGACCTGCAGGCAGAGTGCGACGAGTGGCGCAACAAGCTGCTCGAGGCTGCTGCTGAGTATGACGAGGCCCTGATGGAGAAGTATTTCGACGATCCCGACTCAATCACTGAGGACGAGATTATCGCTGCTATCCGTAAGGGTTGTATCTCAATGGCTTGCACGCCTATGCTGCTTGGTTCTTCATATAAGAACAAGGGTGTTCAGCCCCTGCTCGACTATGTTTGCGCCTTCCTGCCCGCTCCCGTTGACGTGGAGATGGTAATGGGTACCAACCCCAATACCGACGAGGAAGAGGGTCGCAAGCCCAGCGAGGACGAGCCTACATCGGCTCTCGCATTCAAGATTGCTACCGATCCTTACATGGGTCGTCTGGTGTTCTTCCGCGTATATTCTGGTAGCGTGAAGGCCGGTTCTTACGTCTTCAATCCCCGTTCGGGCAAGAAGGAGCGTATCAGCCGTCTGTTCCAGATGAACTCTAACAAGGAAATTCCTATGGAGTCTATCGACGCTGGTGATATCGGTGCAGGTGTAGGTTTCAAGGATATCCGCACTGGTGATACCCTTTGTGATGAGGATAAGCCCATCGTGCTGGAGTCGATGACCTTCCCCGACACTGTGATTTCTATTGCTGTTGAGCCTAAGTCTCAGGCTGACGTTGCCAAGCTTGACAACGGTCTGGCTAAGCTCGCTGAGGAAGACCCCACATTCACCGTACGTACCGACGAGCAGAGTGGTCAGACTATTATCTCTGGTATGGGTGAGCTTCACCTCGACATTATCATCGACCGTCTGAAGCGTGAGTTCAAGGTTGAGTGTAACCAGGGTAAGCCTCAGGTGAACTACAAGGAGGCTATCACGAAGACTGTTATGGGCTATCGTGAGGTTTACAAGAAGCAGTCTGGTGGTCGCGGTAAGTTCGCTGATATTATCGTGAACGTAGGTCCTGTGGATGAGGACTACGATATC
>JAEENF010000095.1 GCA_016283605.1 Prevotella sp. | reverse complement strand
GTTTTTGTGTAGTTTTGCAGCCAGAAATGTTTTTATGATGGTCGATGGAATGAAAAAGAAAGATGTGGCATTGGCGCTGTCGAGTGGTGGCGCGCGAGGACTGGCACATATCGGGGCTATTGAGGAACTTGAGGCTAACGGCTATAGGATCAGTTCGATAGCGGGGTGCTCGATGGGGGCACTCGTCGGTGGTGTCTATGCTGCGGGCAAGCTGGAGGAGTTCCGTGATTGGATGAAAACCATCGACAGAAAGAAGATGCTGGAACTGACGGACTTTTCGTTCTCACTGAATCATATCGTCAAGGGGAAGCGCATCATCGAAGCCATCATGGAGTTTGTGCCAGATATGGCCATCGAAGACCTGCCGATACCATACTGCGCTGTGGCTACTGATCTGAAGGCCGGAAAGGAGGTGGTGTTCAGCAAGGGCAGCCTGTTCGAGGCTATCCGTGCCAGCATATCGCTGCCGTCGTTCTACGAACCTGTGCAGCGTGACGGCATGATCCTCATTGACGGGGGCGTGATCAACCCCATCCCCTTGAATCGTGCGAAAAGAAAGCCTGGGGATATCCTGGTAGGCATCGATGTGAGCGGTCATGACTACAAGTCGCAGTGGGAAGAGAAACACCGGCTGACGGAGATACAGAAGAAAGACCAGTCGTTGAAGGCAAAGATACTGGACAAGCTGATTCCCGACAACATCGATTTCAACTATTATACGGTGCTTTCGCGGACGAGTTCGCTGATGATCCGTCAGAACTCCATCCTCATGGCCGAACTGACGAAACCCGAAATGCTCGTTGATATCCAGATGAGCCGCTATGGCAGTTTCGACTACGATAAGTCGGAGAAAATAGTTGCCATCGGTCGCCAGAAGACGTTGCAGGCTATCAAGAAGTACGAGCAATAGAAATCCCTTGTGTTGTGCCCTGAAAAATGATGGGACTACTCTCACGAGCGGTCCCACCGGATTAGTTAGTAATATGATTAGGTCTAAGCTATTCGTTTTACGTTAGCACTCACGATAAAAGTCAAGTGCCTCGTAAATCTCTTGCTTACCTGAAATTTGATTCAGTCGTATATCGCCAATCCCTCCGAGGAGGGTGAAGTTGATGTCGCTGCCGACATTTTTCTTGTCGTGGGTCATCAGTTCCAGAAGGGTGGGGTAGTCGTCGCAGGTAATGGCCATCTTGCCGTAGTGCTCCTTGATGAAGTTGACGGTCTGATGCATCTTGTCGGTGGGGAAGCCGCATTTGACGGCACTCAGGTAGAGTTCGCATATGAGGCCAAAAGCCACAAAGTAACCGTGGAGTTGAGGGGGACGCACACTGGGGACAGTCCCCCTGTAATCCGCTGCGCTACTCACAGAGGGGACAGTCCCCATTGTGCGGGTCCCCATTGTGCGAAGGGCGAAGGATTCGAAGGCGTGGCCGACGGTGTGACCGAGGTTCAGGGCCTTGCGGATACCTTGTTCCGTAGGGTCTTCGGTGACAATGCGTTGTTTCACAGCAACACTCTCTGCGACCATACGTTGCAGCTGCCCGAAATCGGGCGCTTCAACATTGAAAGTCAGCAACTCTGCCCACATTTTTTCGTTGGAGATGAGGCCGTGTTTCAGCATCTCGGCATAGCCGGAGAGGATGTTCTCATGGTCCATCGTCCGCAGGAACTGCGTATCGAGGATGACACTCGACGCATTGTTGAACACCCCGATCTCGTTCTTCAGACCGTTGAAGTTGATACCGGTCTTGCCACCTACGGAGGCGTCGACCATCGAAAGCAGGGTCGTGGGGATGTTGATGTATTGGATGCCCCTCTTAAAGGTGGATGCCGCGAAACCGCCAAGATCGGTCACCATGCCGCCCCCTATATTTATTAATAAGGTGTGACGGGTGGCTCCCCCATTGCCCAGTTCCTCCCAGACATGACTGATGGACTGGAGCGTCTTGTTGGCATCTGTAGCCCCGATGGTGATAACCTTCGCACCCTGCAGACATCCAAAGCCGGATACGACGGGCAGGCAGAGCTTCTCCGTGGTCTCGTCGACAAGGATGAAAAGGCGGTCGTGCCTGCACTCGGCGATGGCCTCGCTCAGCGCCTGTTCCAGATGATCCGCGATGATTACCTTTTGTGGGGACATATAATCTATGGTTGTTTTATAAACGACTGCAAAGATACAATAAAAAAGTAAAAGTGAAAAGTGAAAAGTGAAAAATATTGTTTTTACCCTTAATTTTTCTTCCTTTTCATTAAACTTTTCAGTTTTTAGTACGTCAAAAGAGCAAAAATTTATAATTAATTTGTATGAAACGACTATTCATTTTATTGCTCGTATCGATTACGACATTTGCAGCGTTCGCACAGCGGACCGTCAGTGGAACGGTCATTGAAGAGGATACCAAGGACGCAGTGATCCAAGCCACAGCAGCTCTTCTTAGTGGTGAAAAGGTAGTATCCAACGCCGTGACGAACATGGACGGACGATTCTCCATCAAGGCACCGAGTGATGGCACCTTTACGCTGAGAATCACTTATGTAGGCTTTAAGACCTACACCAAAAAGATCACTATCGCCGAGGGTAAGAACGTACAGGCAGGAACCATCAGTCTGGCTCCTGACGCCATCATGCTGAAGGGTGTGACTGCTACGGCCCATCTGGCTAAGGTACAGTCGAAGGGTGATACCCTGATCTTCAACGCCGATGCCTATCGTACCCCCGAGGGCTCTGTGGTAGAGGAACTGGTGAAGCGTATGCCAGGTGCTGATATCGATGAGAGTGGTAATATCACCATCAACGGTAAGAAGGTACAGAAGATCAAGGTGGACGGTAAGGACTTCGGCGATGCCCAGACGGCACTGAAGAACCTGCCTACTTCAATTATAGAAAAGGTACGCGCATACGATGAGAAGAGCGACCTGGCCCGTATCACCGGTATCGACGACGGTAATGAGCAGACTGTGCTCGACTTCGGTATCCGTGCTGGTATGAACCGTGGTATGATGATGAACGCCGATTTGGGCGTAGGTACCAAGGATCGCTATACCAGCCGTGTGTTTGGTATGTATATGCGCGATGACTATCGTGTGATGGGTATGTTCAATGCCAATAATACCAACGACATGGGAATGGGCGGTGGTGGTGGCCGTCGTTTCGGCGGTGGCATGGGCATGGGAGGCGGTGGCCTCAATGCTGCCAAGACCGGTATGGTGAATATCAACTACGAGAAGCCCAAAGTGATCGTCGCCCAGGCCAGTGTGAATGTGAACCATCGCGACGGTGACTCCTGGTCACGTCGTTTTACCGACAACTTCACAGGTGACGAAAGCAGGAAGAATATTTCGAACTCCATCAACCAGAGTTATTCACGTAGTACCAACTGGAGCGTACAAGGTCGTATCGAGTGGACACCCGACACGCTGTGGAACATTGCCTTCCGTCCGAACTGGAGTTTCGGCAGCAACGACAGCCGTAGTTGGAACACCTCTGCTACGTTCAATGCCAACCCCTATAATTATATCGACTATCAGCTCGACGCAGCCATCATGGATAAGATCCTGAGTGATCAGGGTATTGATGCCTTGAATGATTATCTCACTAACGGTTCCATCAACAAGTCGCTGGGCTATGGCGAGAACAAGCGCCTCGGCGGTACCTTGCAGATCAACCGTCTGCTCAATGGCAGAGGTCGTAACATCACCGTGCAGTTGACAGGTAACTACAGCAACAACGAGAACAACCAGTTGTCGAACAACCAGACGAAACTCTATCAGGGAAGAACCGCAACATATAATGGCGTATCTGGTCTTGACCGTTATCAGGCCAACCGTTACAACGTGACCCCGACCAAGTCGTGGGACTACAGTGCACGTGCCACCTATAGCGAGCCTATCGCCTATGCCACCTTCCTGCAGTTCAGTTATACCTTCCAGTATCGCTACAACGAGAACGACCGTCAGACGTTCGACTACTCGAATCCTCTGCTGTCTGATCCTACCAAGAGTTTCGATTTTAGTAGTGTGACACCAGTCTATCGTCAATGGGACGACTATTGGAGTATTGTTAATGGCGGCTATTCTCCTGTGAAGGATGACCTCTATTATAGTAAGGATCAGAGTCAGTATTCAGAGTATAAGAACTATATCCATACTGGTGAGATCATGCTGCGCTTCATCCGTGATACCTACGACTTCAATTTCGGTGTGCAGATTATTCCTCAGACTTCAAAGTATAAGCAGGACTATCTTGGACAGCGAGTTGACACGACGATCAATGTCGTCAACTGGAGCCCGACAGCCAACTTCCGTTGGCGCCCCACCCAGCAGGGTAGCCTCCAGTTCCAGTATCGTGGTAACACCAGCCAGCCTTCCATGAGTCAGTTGCTCGTCATCAACGATGATACCAACCCTCTGAACAAGTCCACTGGTAACCCTGATCTGAAGCCTTCGTTCACCCAGAGTTTCAACCTGCGCTTCAACAACTACATCATGAACCATCAGCGCATGATCAATGCCAACCTGAACTTCTCGACCACGATGAACAGCATTGTCAATAAAGTGACCTATACTGATATCGGTGGTCAGGAATCACGGCCTGAGAATATCAACGGTAACTGGAATGCAGGTGGTAACATCATGTGGAACTCGGCCATCGATTCATTAGGCTACTTTACCTATAATGTCTCGCTGAACGAGAACTTCAACCACCGTGTGGGTTACGTCGGTGATGCTAAGACCAGGGAGACTCTGAGAAACTCCACCAATCAGAACATCATCGGTGGTCGTCTGGGATTCGGTTTCCGTAACGACTGGCTCGAAGTGGAACTCAATGGTTCGGTGAACTACAATTCCACCCGCAATAAGCTGCAGCCGCAGTCGAACCTCGATACCTGGACTTACTCCTACGGTCTGAACTCCACCGTCTATCTGCCTTGGGGTACACAGCTTACCACAGACATCAGTATGAACAGCCGTCGTGGTTATGACGATCAGTCAATGAATACCAACGAACTCATCTGGAATGCTCAGATTTCCCAGAGTTTCCTCAAGGGCAGGCCCCTCACACTCATGCTGCAGTTCTATGACATCCTGGGTCAGCAGTCGAACTTCTCCACGACCATTAGTCAGATGGCCCGTACAGATAATGAGTACAATGCCGTCAACTGCTATGTCATGTTCCGCGCCAGCTATCGTCTGAACATCTTCGGCACACGTCAGTCCCGTATGGGTATGATGGGTGGCATGGGAATGCCGATGGGCGGTATGCCAATGGGTGGCGGCCGTGGTGGTAATCGTCGTGGTGGCTTCGGCGGAGGCATGCCTGGCGGAGGCTTTGGAGGCGGTATGCCTGGCGGTGGCTTCGGTGGTCCTGGTAGATTCTAATTTAAAGACAGAGTATTTTTTTTAGACAGAGTAACATAATAACAGATAGTAACATAAAATTTAATCAAAAAAACGTCCTCTCTTTATATCAAGGGAGGACGCTTTGTTAATCTGTTACTATGTCTTAAATATACTCTGTCTTTAAAAAAGTTACTCTGTCTTTTCTTCCTGTTCTTCTGTTTCATCTTTGAAATCGGTAATGCCGTTTTCGATGAGGATGTTGTACCAAGTGATGAGTTTCTTGATGTGACTGTTCTGTACGCGGTCGCGATCCCATTCAGGGAGAACCTTCGTGAAGTAGTCCTGCAACTCCTGACCAGAGGCTTTCTTCTCGTTGATGCTGGCTTTCTTGCCCTCTTCGAGTTTCTTCATGTTGTCGAGTACATCCATCAAGGGCACATCGTCGGTCTCAGTGAACATGGCGATGTCGTTGAGTGATGTGATCCTGTCTGTAGCGAAAGCAGGCTGACGACGGTGCGTGGCGTCGAGGGCTTCCACAATCAGGTTGTTCTTGCCTCGTGAAACGAGTTTGTAAAGGCCGGGCTTGCCGGCAATAGCTAAAATTGTCTCTTTCATTGTTCTCAATATTTTGTTTATTTGTTTGTCAATATCTGCTTCTCCATCATTGACGATCTCGAAGTCGGCCCTGCGACGTACCTCATCCTGTGGCAGTTGGCGCTGCATCCATTCGAGGACTTTCTCGCGGGTGATGCCGTCGCGCTGCATGACACGTTGGATACGCACTTCCTCAGGGGCAGTGACCACGATGGACTTATCCACTAGACGAAAGGCTCCTGATTCAAAGAGGATGGCGCTCTCCATCCACTGCATGCCACTCTCCTCGAAGTCGCGGAATACGGCGGGATGAACGATGGCATCGATGGCTTTGGCATTCGCCTCAGACTCCAAGAGAAATTTGGCGATGTCGGCCTTCTCCAGTGAACCTACAAGTGCTTTTAACTGCTGCTGCAACTCTGCCGACGTGCGCATCAGACGTTTGGCGGCATTGTCGCAGTCATATACCTGGATGCCACGGGCCTCCAACCGTTTGCAGACGTAGCTCTTGCCACTTCCGATGCCTCCGGTAATGCCAATCTTCATTCTTCCGTAACTCCTTCTTCGATGAGATAGTCTACCTCGTTCACCTCCAGTCTGGCCCTGGAGATGCCTGGAGGCATCTTCTTCAGGTAGATATTACATTTCTCAGAGGGATGGAGGTTGATTTCGTCGTAGTCGGCGATGACGGTGAAGTCCTCAGGCTTCAGTTGGCGATAGACGCTGACACCTGTCACGAACCTTACCGAAACTTTGGCAGGGAAGGTGCGCAGGGTCTTACCCTCCGGCATGTTGATGCCAGTCACCGGTATACCGCCGAGACTCTCTTCCGTCAGTACATCGGTGAAGAATCCGAGTTTGACGACGTCGGGTACAATCTTTACACCTTTCATCTTTGTAAGTTGGGCGTCGATCATCAACGTATCGCGGAAGTTGACGTAGTTCAGCGGTTCTGTATAGATCATGCGGATGCTGTCGAGCTTCTCCTGCGAGGCATAGATGTCTACGCTGTCGGGCCAGTACTGTACGCGTGAGATGAAATAGAGGTCTTCAGGGATGATTCTTCCACTCCATCTGACAGGAACCCGTTTTTTGGCGCCGAAGTTGAAAAAGAACTCCAGTTTCTCAGGCTTGACAGAGGTGATCTTTGAACCGTTGGCCAGTTGCTGGTACAAGAGCTTTTGCAGTTCTGATGCAGGGACAGTACCCTTGCCACTACCATGGGCAAAGGCTTTGAAA
>JAEENF010000094.1 GCA_016283605.1 Prevotella sp. | reverse complement strand
TAATTGCAACTGCATTATTCGCAGTCGGTGCTCAGGCACAGACAGAGAAGTATGCCGTTGAAGAAGGTTTCACTCCTACAGACGGTCAGGAGGTACAGGCTACTGCGTCTGTGAAGTTGGTGTATGGCCCTAAAGCTGACTGGAAGGCCGCTGCAGCGACTGGCGCCAGTGACCCAAAGTTCTCTGAGGCCGATGGATTCCCAGTTTTTGTTGTTGGTGATGCCAATCCCAAGACTGATAAAGACAAGAATTTTACCCCTGGTAATGCAGCAACGCTTCCTGTTAAAGGTACCTATTACAGTTTGACAGCAAGTCAGAGTGGTATCCTGGAGGTGGCAGTGAAGATTAATGGCGGTAAGGTCTTTTATATCGCTGATGCTGCTGACGGTATGAACTATTCTGCTGACGCCGTACTGACAAACACTGATGGTGAGACTGTTGCTTTGGGTGGAGACTTCAAGGTGGCCAGTACTTTCTATGGTTTTGTCAAAATCGGTATCCAGAAGGATCAGACTCTGATGTTCTTCTGCTTAAGTTCAAAGTTGGGCTTCTTCGGTTTCCGCTTTACCCCTGGTGAGGTCACTGAGGATGAGGGCACACCTCATGCTGCTCAAGCATGGGATTTCATGTCTAAGCTGAGTGATACCGATAAGACCAATATCAAGGCTGACTCTAAGTGGGAGGTTGAAGAGAAGAAGAACGACAATGAGGAAACAACCGCGTTCGACTATAAATACACTGAGAAGTTCGAGGGTGTGCCTGCTACTGCTAATGGCGCAGAGCTGGAGCTGACCAAGGGCTTGAAGTTCAGGACAGGTGCAGGTAAGTTCGAGTATTATGATGAGCAGCGTCTCGCATTTGCAGGTAACGGTCACGGCCCAATCATCCCTGACTGTGCTAAGGGCGACGAGGTGAAGATCAGATTTAAGGCCAAGGCCGGCGCTGGTTTCGAGGTTGGTAACCTTGAACTGAACAGTGGTACCATTATGGCTACTGAGGTAGGTGTCTTCGAGGCTGTCTTTACGGTAAAGAAGAAGGGCGAGGTTTCCTTCGCCAGTGTTACAGGTGCTGAACTCCTTGCACTGTCAGTGAATGCTGATCTGCCCGCAGCTCCTATTTGGACCATTGCAGGTGCTGAGCCGTTGCTGGGTTCAGAATGGAAAACGGACGATGAGGCCAATGATATGACCACAATCGATGCTCTGAAGTATACTCTCGTTAAGGAGAATGTAACACTCGAGGCTAATGTTGGTTATGAGTATAAGGTGGCTAAGAACCACGCATGGGGTGAGAGCTATGGTGCCAACGGTGGCAGTTCAAATGCTGTCCTGAAGGTTGATGAGACTGGTGTTTATACCGTAACCTTCACCTTCACTGCCGATAACCGCAAGGCTCTGACCGCTCATGTCGAGAAGACTGGCGAAGCTGAGGTTGTAGAGCATACATGGAGCGTTGTAGGTGACCTCACAGGTGGTTGGGAAGAAGATTACTTTATGGAGAAAGGCGAAGACGGTATCTATACCCTTAACTTCGATAATGTCAACGCAGGTACCTATGAGTTTAAGGTTCGTGCAGATCAGGCTTGGTCTATCAACTATCCGAAGGATAATGTTGTTGTAACCGTTGAGGTTGATGGCTCTACCGTGACCGTTACCTTCAATGAGGAGACCAAGGAAGTCAAGGCTGAGGTTACTGCTCCGAGCGCTATCAACAGCGTGAAGGCTGGTAAGACCGCTGCTGTCCGCTACAACCTCGCTGGCCAGAAGGTCAACGCTTCTTATCAGGGTGTAGTCATTGAGAACGGCAAGAAGATGATTCAGAAGTAATCCTCTACTGATTCTGATAATAAAATAGGTGCGTAAGGAAAACTTACGCACCTTATTCTTTTTTTAGAAGTACACGTAGCGGCGGTTACCTATTTCAACTTTGCATTGTATTTCAGTCCGAATTTGCCGTCGAGAGTCAACTGACGCGTCAGGACATTGTCGCTCGTGAGCGTCTGTCCACCACTATGAGTGTGATCGAAATTGTAATTCGTCAACTTATCTACCACTTCTGCATCCAGTTCATAGGTTCCTGCGCCAATAAAGGATATCGAGTAGTCTTTGCTCTCTTCCGAACTGCGAGTCACCGTAAACTGACATTCAATCTTGTGGTCAATATGACCATTCAGCAGACAGTTGTATAACTGTGCGAAATTGTATTTGTTGACCTTCTTGATTATATCTTCCTTCGTCTGTTCTTCGAAGAAATGTGTAGTGTGGAGGGTCACATGCCCCTTGGCTTCATTGCCTTCGAACTGGGCTGTGACATCATCACCGATACGGACTAAACCCGAATTTTCCACCTTAATATGGTCGTGACTCTTAAACCAACGCTCCAGTTCTTCCTGGAAACGGACATTTCTCTGAACGCCGCCATTCAGGAATATGTAAGTCTCAATACCACTCTCTATATCTATACTACCCAATCCGGTAGTCTTTTTACCTGTGACGGCGATATTGACGGTCACAGAATCCGGATCATAAGTCAATTCCAGGGCATTCAGATGCGGCGCCTCTACCTCTACGCCGCCTTCGGCGAGGTCGACATAACAATTGACCTTACCGACGGCCTTAGGCACTGTGAAGTTGTAGGTAGCCTGTTCCACATCGTTCTCATCCAACAGGGTGACATTAAACGGAACCTTGTTGCGGATAAAGAAGTATGCCGGGTAATACCCCATGTCACCTGCACCTTGACTGTTGAGGACGCACGTCATCCGCTGCTTGTCCTTCAGCTCTTCTGGAATCTCCGTGAACTGTACCTTCCAACCTGCATATTGCGACTTCTCGTCCTCCTTACAACTGGAGTCCTTGAAGAATACGGCAATCTTGGTGTTCATCACTGAGACAAAGTTTTCCAGACGCTTCTTATAGTTTTTCTCTTCCTTTGTTTCCAGCTTTTCCTTGATAGAACGGAACACATCGGGCAGCACGTTGTTCATCAGATAGGCATAGTACTCATCTGATATCTCTTTGCGTGTCACCTCGTCAGGGTAGGGATAGGTACTTCCGTACCAAGGTCTCTGCCCGACAGCATCCATACAATAGGTAAACGCATCGGTGGTCTCCTCCCAGAAACGTTCTGTATACATGTGGACAGCCTGCTCTATCAGCGCGTAGAGGCGATCTTGTGTCATCTTCTTGTCAAAAGCAGGATAGAAGTATTCAAACCAGTCTTTCTCTGAACGATAGGCCATACCTTTATATACCGACTGATTGCCTACAGCGCCTTGTCCCTCTGGTGTATAGTAATAGCGGTAAGCCTGATTCAGTTGCTCCTTTTTCAGTTCATGAACAGTAGTACCCAGTTTCTCCAGTGCCACACCCACGAAGGCTGATAGGCCCATCGAGGCTGACATGATGCTGGTACCGATGGCCGATGCCATCTGTCCTGTGGCGAAGCCCAGGATTGCCTTCAGCGTGTTCGAGGCCACACCCACATCGTCACCTCTGATGTCGGCTCGGATCACATCGAGCACCGTTGAGGCCGTTCCCAGATAACCAGCTACTTCTACACACTTGCCCAGGAACTCTGATTCAAAGCCTAGGGCGCTCAACAGGTTGTAGCCACCATCAAGACCGATGGTCTGCAAGAAGCCTACATCGTTCTTCCACTTCATGATGGCCTCCTGCTCGGGCTCGTCTGACGAGACGATGTCAAACAGCGTTTCAAGGGCTTTATTTACGGTCTGGTAGATGGTTGAATATTCATCGTATATCGATAATCGCGCTATACTGGTGCTGTCGTCCTTAATGGCGAAGGCGCTGAATAGCGAGAGGTGATCGGTCAGGATGACAGCCTCCTCCTGATCCTTATCATACCTGAAGGAGATGGGCTCCCATACTCCGTCCTCCTTATTGTAATAGGCAGCCTGCACCTTCTCGCCCTCATACCGTTTGATGGGAATGGCAATCTTCGCTGTACCGCTGAGATTGTGCACCTCGCCAGTGTCCGTGAGCAATGTGATCTCCACCGACTGCCCGCGAGTGATACCCTCTACGATTTTCGGCGTAAGTACCGCGTTGCGGATACTCATCTGTGCATTTCCGTCGATAACTGTTGAGCCTAGTGTCACCTTACAGTTCTGACCCTCTGCCGTCAGGTTGTCGTTATCGAGTTCAAAGACTTCCTCGTCATCGTAGACAAGCCCCGGAACCCAGGTGATACTGTCCACATTGATGACGTTGGTCGTAAAGTTTTCTTTGTTTATTCCTGTACGCTTCACCACGAGCGAGGTCTGTCCGGCGACAGCATTCTCGTCCATACGCACATCGGCAATGTCCTTCATGGGGATACGGACATCCTGAACGTCCTGCCCCGTCTGATGAACCACCATATAGTACTCACGGCCTTTTTCCGGCATCGGCTTATATTCCTGGTCACCGATAATCTCTGGGAACCGTCGCCAACCTGGCGCTTGACTGTAGAGATCCTCCGTACCCTCAGGCACATAGAGTCTTATGTTGGGTGAGTTCTCAAAAATCTTGTCGTTAAACGTAGAGTCCGTAATCTCAGGCGGCACAACAGAAAGACAGGTCACGTCGCCCAGCGTCTCACAAAGGGCGAAGGCTCCCTCCATCTCCACAACGGTATTGGGAATCGTCACGCTATAATAATATGTCCCCACCTCGTGAGGTCTTGAAGTGATACTGCCGCGTTCCATCTTAATCATCGTCTCAGGGAACTCTATGAGCTCGCCAATAGGAGAACTGAGATACGATGTGAGGACAAGACTTGTCTTGCTTTTATTCATGACGAAGGTATAACTGTCATTCGCAAAATAGGGACTAGCCTCATCAACTATGAGCCTGACTGCATTAGAAAGACTAAACGCATTAGGCACAATCTTCTTCAGCGTTGGTGCAATATAGAATTCACCCGACACATTCTGTCCGAACCTGGCCCCTTCGAAGGCCAGCGAGTCAATCTCCGTGACGTGTGTGAAGCGTGGTGAATCCGAGAACCTCGCCCCTCTGAAGGCTCTGATGCCGATAGAGGTAACATGTTCCAGCCATTCGCCGGCTGCCAGCGTTACGTTGGGATGCCAGAAAGCTTCGTCATCGATACGGAAGGCCGGACTCTTACAGGTGACTTCCTGAATATTACACATACGGAATGCACCCTTACCGATACGCTTGATGGAAGCACCGATGGTCAGTTTTTTTACCTTTGTATAGGCAAAGGCCTCATCGGGCACCTCCTTCAACTTGTCGTTGAGCACCAGTTCGTCAATCGTGGTGTACATAAACGAGAAAGGATCTACGCTCTCCAGGTTCTCACCGACCGTCACTTTGTCGAAATGGCCTTTCCTGAAGAATGCCATCTGACGGATATTGTTCACCTTATAGGTGATACCCTCTTCGTCGGTGACCGTTGCGGGAATGTCCAGCACATCGCCTGCAGCACCGGTCTTCATACAGTCTACAATATCCGCAGTTCCCGTTTCCTTGATGACTTCGTACTTGAGGTCACCAATCACCTTGATGGCAGGGTCGTAGGGTCGGATGCCGCTTATCACATATGCATTGTATTCATATAAATGGCATAAGGCATATTTAAAATAACCATCACATAGGCCTCCCCAGCCGTAATTAAAATGGTAATAGTCATTGCTCGTATAGCCATCAACAACTAAGGCGTGCGGATTTTTATAACCGCCGCAATACAACACAGGACGTTTTTTGTTCAGGTCGGCCTTCATCACACCTTGCAGGTCCGAAGCCTTATCCGCGTGATGCTCTTGGATTCCCATCTCGTAGTCCTGGTTATACCCGAAATTGGCCGTAAAGGCGCCGTGGTAAAAGTTCGTTGGACTGCCTTCCGGCGTATATGTCGTACCGAAGGCCTTGCCGATATCGGCCATCAGCTTGGCCACAGCATTGGCTTGCGTTTCATTGTAGTTCTCATAATAATAGTCGAGCATGTTGTCCCAGTCGTAGACGTGGCCGGAGAAATCCTCTCTGCCACCATCTTCTGTGGACACCTTACCCATCGACTCTTTCGGCCACTTCCAGTAGTTCATCACCTGAGCGATGGCAACGGGATAGCAGCCGGCCGGACAATTCTCAGGACAGAGATTGTTATAAGGTGCTCCCTGGTCCCACGTTGTCGTCAGCAGCGGACCTACAATGATCGTCCCCAGTTCTTCATTCGCCTTCTTGGGCGCCCTGGTGACGGCAGCTGGATACCGGCGGAGCTTGTCTACTGCTGCGGAATAGCTATCCAGCAAGTCCTTCAACTGCACGGGTGCCTGGTCATATCTGAACGAGCCGTGATCGCAGTAGCCCAGCACATCAGCATCATCTCCGCTCTCGCCAGAGACGATCACGAAGCCTTGCTCATTGCCGAGATTGACCACATAGACGTTGTCTTTGCCGACCACCGACTTCATCGTATGCGCCAGCGTCGGCGTAACAGGCTTGAGCGCCTTGCCTCTCGCCAGCTGTCGTGTCGAGGGACTCATGGCAAACTGTTGGGCTATCTGCAGCGCCTGCTCGGCACTGATCTCTGCTGCCAGCACGTTGCCCACCGCCATGAATGTAACGATGAGCAGGGAGAACAATTTCTTCATGACTTGCGGAATTTAAAGGAAACGGTCTTGGTCTTTACGATATACAGGCTCTTGCCCAAATTCTGAACAGGGATGGTGGTTCGTCCGTCTGGGTCAAGACGGTACTCGCCCACTTTCCTGCCACTCACGTCATAGAGATAGACAGGCGCTCCGGCCTCGCCGCCACTGATGGTGAGCGTCTCGCCTTGGAAACTGAACTGCGCTTCGGCCTTCACCTCCAGTCCTTCGATGTCGTCGGCTATCAGGTCAGCCACGTCGAAGGCGATTTTCTGGAGCATGTAAACGGGGTACTGTACCGTTGTCTTCGATGTCGTCAGCACCAGATCGCTGCCGGAGTAAGTCACCACGGGCTTCTCTGTAAAGGCGAACTTCGCCACCTGGCCGTCTTTCTGATAAATGGCAATGGCGTTCTGAGCATTAGCTACGAGTGTCGTAACTGCCAGCAAAAGGGTAAGTAGGAATTTTCTTCTATTCATATGCTTTGTGGTTTTTATATCTGGTTTATTCCACCTGAATCGTTGTCTTCTTGAAGTCGACGTTATAGTCTTTGCCGTCCTTGTCGTCGGCAAAGATACAAACTTATTCTCAAACTTCAAAATATTATCCTAAAAAAATTTCACCAGAACCGACCCGTGATTTTCCTGTGCTACCCCAAGTCACCCCATCTTTTCTACCTGTCTGTTGCCCGGATTGGAGTTGACATACAGTGTACCGGTCTCTGCGTCCCATGTATCACTGGGCTGAGATGTGGGATTGTCGTCGTTCAATGAACACGCAGTGAATGCACTTGCGCCGTAGAGGGCCATCGGACTGACCAAATATCAGTCCGATTCTTTAGGGAGTACTGACCTCCATGTGACATTTAGAAGTCTACGTACCTTCTGTTACCTTTTGGTCGCACCGCGAAGTGCACCCAGATAGTGGTGCCGCGCTTCTCGAGGATGAGCTCATCGAAGTCCAGCTTTTTGCCGTCGGCGATGTCCAACAGGATACAGGCATAGCGTATGGCCTGCTCTTTCAAAATCACGGGGTCTCTACTGACCATTTTTCCCATGTCTCATAATTTTTGTATTACACCAAACGAAACGCCAGTCAGTCTGGAGAGTTGACGCAGATCTGCCCCAAGGTGTAATAAATGATCACCAGAACCATGATATTTCATCCGACGGTATTTATCGGCGATTTTCAACAGACGATTAAACTTTTTAAGCCTGTCTGGGGGATAGTCGCCCTTAGCAATCTGTTTCTTGTTGCTCTTAAACCAATTCAGCATATTATGCTCCTCTATCCTATGCTTAGAGGGGCGCCGGTGGTTGGTTTTCATAAACTCCATCATCTGATCATACTGGCTCTGCCATCTTTCGTCCTGTGTCATACTTAGATTTCGCTTTTAGGTCACAAGATATAAATTTATTAAATAAGTAGCATCTTATTATTTTACGATGATCTTTCAATCTCACAATAAGGACCGTCCCTTCTGAGCGGTGCAAAGATAGAAATTATTCCCGAAAGTTCCAAATTTTGGGGCTGTTTTTTAGTGTAAGGTTCAAGTGTCTTGTTTATGATTTGTCTTTTGTCTTTTATCTTTTCGTCTTTTTTAGTTTTTGCGGAAATGTGCATTTTTGATAGAGAAAGAGATATAATTATTAATATATATTAATTTATTTATATATTATATATAAGGTTCGCGAAGAGTGAGGTCTCGGTGCGCTATTTTCGTG
>JAEENF010000093.1 GCA_016283605.1 Prevotella sp. | reverse complement strand
TCGCCTTCACGGCGCTGAACCGCGACTACGGTTTTGAGACCATCCAGTATAAGAGTTCGTCGTATAAGGATATGACCGTCAAAGGCGACACCATCCTGATCCACACGCAGGACAACTACTGGTGCGACGCCCCCTTCGAGCAGATGGAAGGTTTCGAGATCGCCGGAGAGGACAAGGTCTTTTATCCTGCCGAGGCCCGTCACTTCTGGCAACCCGGTGGCGGCTATTGGGACGAGGCCATCATGGTGAAGAGTCCGCAGGTGAAGAAGCCTGTGGCCGTACGCTATTGTTTTAAGAACTTCCAGATCGGCAACGTGAAGAACGGAGGGAATCTGCCGCTCTTCCCATTCCGAACAGACCATTGGTAATCATGAAGGAGCATCCATTAGAAATATTTAAGTTCTGTCCGAAGTGCGGCAGTGAGAATTTCGAGATCCACAACGCACTCAGCCAACACTGCAGTGACTGTGGTTTCACGTACTACCAGAACCCCAGGGCCTCAACCGCCGCCTTTATCCTGAATAGCAAAGGCGAGCTGCTGGTGGTGCGCCGAGCCAAAGACCCCGCGAAGGACACACTCGACCTTCCCGGCGGTTTCGTGGACAATGAAGAGACGGCCGAACAGGGTATGGTGCGCGAGATCAAGGAAGAGACCGGTCTCACCGTCAGCGACATGACGTACCTCTTCTCCGTGCCCAACATCTACCGATACTCAGGGATGGACATCCACACCCTCGACCTGTTCTTCCTCTGTCATGTGGAGGACGACACCATCGCCCGGGCCGCTGACGATGCCGCAGAGGCCACCTGGCTCCCCTTGAGAGAGGTCTATGTGGAACGCTTCGGACTACGTTCCATCCGACAGGCCGTACACACTTTCTTGCAGCGGAAGTGTTAATAAAACCAAAAATCCTCTATATAAATAAGGTGGGAGAAACTTTTTTGCGTACTTTTGCAGCCCAAAGTTAATATAACGACACGAAAATATGCAAAAGAACCTCGTAATTGTAGAGTCTCCCGCCAAGGCGAAGACAATAGAAAAGTTCCTGGGTAACGACTATAAGGTCATGTCGAGCTACGGTCATATCCGGGACCTGAAGAAGAAAGAACTCAGCATTGATGACCATACCCTTGAGCCGGAATACGAAATCCCCGATGACAAGAAGAGACTCGTCAGCGAACTGAAGTCGAACGCGAAGAAGGCAGAGAAAGTCTGGCTCGCATCCGATGAAGACCGCGAGGGAGAAGCCATCTCCTGGCATCTGTGTGAGGTGCTGGGACTGGACGAGGCCAAGACCAACCGTATCGTCTTCCACGAGATCACCAAACCCGCCATCCTGGAGGCCATCGAGCATCCGCGTCATATCGACATGAACCTGGTGAACGCCCAGCAGGCCCGTCGTATCCTCGACCGTCTGGTAGGCTTCAAGCTCTCTCCCGTGCTCTGGCGTAAGGTGAAGCCCGCCCTCTCGGCAGGTCGTGTGCAGAGTGTGGCCGTACGTCTCATCGTAGAGCGGGAGCGTGAGATCCAGGACTTCAAGAGCGAGACCTTCTATAATGTCAACGGCATCTTCGCCATCACCAATTCCGACGGTTCCGCCACGGAGGTCAAGGCCCAGTTGGGTACGAAGTTCAAGACCCACGAGGAGGTAGAGGCCTTCCTGGAGAAGTGTAAGGAAGCCACCTTCACGGTAGAGAGCATCAGCAAGAAGCCATTGAAGCGTACCCCCGCTCCCCCATTTACCACCTCCACCCTGCAACAGGAAGCCGCCCGTAAGTTGGGCTTCACCGTGTCGCAGACGATGATGGTGGCCCAGCACCTGTACGAAAACGGACAGATCACCTATATGCGTACGGACTCGGTGAACCTCTCCAGCCTCTGTCTGAATGCCAGCAAGAAAGAGATTGTCAGTCTCTACGGTGAGGAATACAGCAAGACCCGTCAGTACCACACCAGTTCGAAAGGAGCCCAGGAGGCCCACGAGGCCATCCGTCCCACCTATATGGACAAGGCGGAGATTGAGGGTACGGTTCAGGAGCGACGGCTCTACGACCTGATCTGGAAACGTACCATCGCCAGTCAGATGGCCGATGCCGAGATTGAGAAGACCCAGGTCAACATCAATATCTCCACACAGTCGGAGCAGTTTATCGCCCAGGGCGAGGTGGTGAAGTTCGACGGTTTTATCAAGGTTTATCGTGAGTCCATCGACGACGAGGAACAGCAGGATGAGTTCTCACACATCCTCCCGCCGCTCACCAAAGGTCAGGAACTGACCCGTCGTGAGATCCTGGCGCAGGAACGTTTCACCCAGGGACCGCAGCGCTATACCGAGGCCAGTCTCGTTCACAAGCTCGAGGAACTGGGCATCGGTCGTCCTTCCACCTACGCCCCCACCATCTCGACCATCCAGCAGCGTGAATACGTGCAGAAGGGTGACAAGAAAGGCGAGGAGCGCTTCTACACCGTCGATGTGCTGAGAGGCAAACAGATTGCGCAGAAGAAACGTAAGGAGATGGTCGGTTCGGACAAGGGTAAGTTGCTGCCAACGGATATCGGTTTGGTGGTGAACGACTTCCTGATGGAGAACTTCAATGAAATTATGGACTACAACTTCACCGCCAAGGTGGAGCAGGATTTCGATAAGATTGCTGAAGGCAACGAGAAGTGGCAGTCGATGCTGAAGACGTTCTATAAGAGCTTCGAGCCGACGGTGGAGAAGACTATGAACGCCCGCGCAGAGCATAAGGCCGGCGAGCGTCAACTGGGTGTTGACCCGAAGACCAAGCGTCCTGTCTTTGTGAAGATCGGTCGTTTCGGACCTGTGATACAGATCGGTACCGCTGAAGACCAGAGCAAGCCGCAGTTTGCACAGCTGCCCAAGGAACAGAGCATGGAGACTATCACCCTCGAGGAAGCCCTCGACCTGTTCAAGCTGCCCCGCACTCTCGGAGAGTATGAGGGAAGCCCCGTCACCATCGGAGCCGGACGGTTCGGTCCCTACGTGTTGCACGAGAAGAAATACACCTCTCTGACCAAAGACGACGACCCCATGACGATCACCTTCGAGCGCGCCGTCGAACTCATCGAGGAGAAGCGCAAGCAGGAGACCAAGAAGCACCTGAAGTTCTTCACGGAAGACCTGAAGCTGGAGGTCCTCAACGGCCGTTACGGACCCTATCTCTCCTATGACGGCAAGAACTACCGTCTGCCCAAGTCACTGCACGAGAAGGTGGCCGACCTGACCTACGAGGAGTGTATGAAGATTATTGAGTCGACCCCCGTGAAGAAAGGCGCATGATCCGCATCATCCTCATCGGCTATATGGGTGCAGGGAAGACCACCGTCGGCAAGGCCCTCGCCAAGGAACTCGGTGTCACCTTCTACGACCTCGACTGGTACATCACCAGCCGGATGCGTAAGACCATCGGTCAGATCTTCGAGGAACGCGGCGAGGAGGGTTTCCGTCAGATCGAACGGAGCATGCTGCACGAAGTGGCCGAATTCGAGGATGTCATCATCAGCTGCGGTGGCGGCACACCCTGTTTCTTCGATAATATCGACTATATGAACCAGCAGGCACCGGTGGTCTATCTGAAGGCCGACCCCGAAGTGCTCTACAAGCATCTGGCGATGAGCAAGAACGACCGTCCGCTGCTGCGTGGCAAATCGCAGGAGGAACTCATCGTCTTCATCCGCGAACAGTTGGAGAAGCGTGAACCCTTCTATACGAAAGCCCGTTACTCCCTCGACGTCAGTCTGATGGACGACTATTCCAAGATACACAAGAGCGTAGAACAACTGCGCGCCCTACTCAACCTCTAACCCTTTTATCCCTGTTTCCAACAATGAAGAAATGGACAATTGAAGACTCGAAGGAACTCTACAACATCAACGGTTGGGGAACTTCCTACTTCGGCATCAACGAACAAGGCGACGTGTATGTCACCCCTTGTAAGAACAACACGCAGATCGACCTGCGCGAAGTGATGGACGAACTGGCGCTGCGCGATGTGACGCCACCCGTGCTGCTCCGCTTCCCCGACATCCTTGACAACCGTATCGAGAAGACGTGGAGCTGTTTCAAGAAAGCTGCCGAAGAATACGACTACAAAGGTGAGAACTACGTGGTCTATCCCATCAAGGTGAACCAGATACAACCCGTCGTCGAGGAGATCATCTCCCACGGTAAGAAGTTCAACCTCGGTGTCGAGGCCGGTTCCAAGCCCGAGTTGCACGCCGTCATTGCCGTGCAGTGTCAGAGCGACTCGATTATCGTCTGCAACGGCTACAAGGACCAGAGCTATATCGAGCTGGCCCTGCTGGCCCAGAAGATGGGTAAGCGTATCTTCATCGTCGTGGAGAAACTCAACGAGCTCGACATCATCGCGAAAGTAGCCAAGAAGATGGGTATCCGTCCGAATATCGGTATCCGCATCAAACTGGCCTCCAGCGGCTCCGGCAAATGGGAGGAGAGCGGCGGCGACGCCTCGAAGTTCGGACTGACGAGTGCAGAACTGCTGGAAGCACTGGACCTGTTGGACAAGAAAGACATGCGCGACTGTCTGCGACTCATCCATTTCCATATCGGTTCACAGATCACGAAGATCCGTCGTATCCAGACGGCCCTCCGCGAGGCATCGCAGTTCTATATCCAACTGCATAAGATGGGTTATAACGTCGACTTCGTGGACTGCGGTGGTGGTCTGGGCGTCGACTATGACGGCACCCGTTCTCCGTCGAGCGAGAGCTCGGTGAACTACTCTATCCAGGAGTATGTGAACGATTGTATCTACACCTTCGTGGATGCTGCCAACAAGAACGACCTGCCCCACCCCAACATCATCACGGAGAGTGGCCGTTCGCTGGCCGCGCACCACTCTGTGCTGGTGATCGACGTGCTGGAGACCGCCTCACTGCCCGAGATGCCCGAGGAATATGAGCCCGATGAGAACTCGCACCAGCTGGTGAAGGACCTCTATGAGATCTGGGACAACCTCTCGCCCCGTAACGTGCTCGAGGACTGGCACGATGCCGAACAGATCCGCGAGGAAGTGCTCGACCTCTTCTCGCACGGTATCGTAGACCTGAAGACGCGTGCAGAGATCGAGGCGATGTACTGGAGCGTCTGTCATGAGATCAATATCCTGACGAAGAGTCTGAAACATATCCCCGAGGAGCTGATGAACATCGACAAGCTGTTGGCCGATAAGTATTTCTGCAACTTCTCGCTGTTCCAGAGCCTGCCCGACTGTTGGGCCATCGACCAGCTCTTCCCCATCATGCCTATCCAACGGCTTGACGAACGTCCGACACGTAACGCCACCATCCAGGATATCACCTGCGACAGTGACGGTAAGATTGCCAACTTCGTCACCAACCGACATAACTCCCACTCGCTGCCCGTCCACGCCCTCCGCAAGAACGAGCCCTATTACCTCGGTGTGTTCCTCGTAGGTGCCTATCAGGAGATCCTGGGTGATATGCACAACCTCTTCGGTGACACCAATGCCGTACATATCTCCGAGAAGGACGGCAGCTATCACATCGACCAGATCATCGACGGTGAGACCGTGGCCGAGGTGCTCGACTACGTGCAGTACGACCCCAAGAAACTGGTGCGCCAGTTGGAAGTCTGGGTGGCCAAGAGTGTGAAACAGGGTAAGATCACCCTCGAAGAGGGTAAGGAGTTTCTGTCGAACTATCGCTCTGGGCTGTATGGATATACCTATCTGGAATAAAGAGTGAAAAGTGAATAGTGAATAGTGAATAATTTGCTACCGCATGAAAGAGAAGCTGACGATCGTAAAGGTGGGTGGAGCCGTCGTGGAGGACGAGGCTCAGCTCACGCAGTTGTTGAAGGACTTCAGCGCCATCGAAGGCAAGAAAGTCTTGGTACACGGTGGAGGACGTAAGGCCACGAAGGTGGCAGAATCCCTCGGCATCGAGTCGAAGATGGTGGGTGGCCGCAGGATCACCGATGCAGAGATGCTCAGTGTGGTGACGATGGTCTACGGCGGACTGGTGAACAAGAACCTCGTGGCCCGTCTGCAGGCCAACGGTGTCAACGCCCTCGGTCTGACGGGTGCCGACATGAATGTCATCCGCAGTCATAAGCGCCCGTTGAAAGACGGTATCGACTTCGGTTTCGTGGGTGATGTCGACAAAGCCGACGGCGAGATGCTCAGCAAGCTTATCGAAGAAGGCATCACCCCCGTGATGGCCCCGCTGACACATGACGGACAAGGCCATATCCTCAATACCAATGCCGACACCATCGCTTCGGAGACCGCCAAGGCCCTGGCGCCCTACTACGACGTGACCCTGATCTTCAGCTTTGAGAAGAAAGGTGTATTGCGCAACCCCGACGACGATGACTCTGTCATTCCCACGATCACGCGCGCGGACTTTATGAAATATAAAGACGACGGTACCATCAGCGGTGGGATGTTACCCAAGATCGAGAATGCCCTCGCGGCTATCGACGCGGGTGTCTCGCGGGTCATCATCACCCTCGCCACCGCCCTCGACGGCCACAGCGGCACAATCATTCAATAAAAGGCGAAAATTTTCGCCTTTTATTGTAACTTTTCCCGTTTTCAATCGTCATTACTATTAGAGAGGATGAAAAAGATCAGTTTCCGGAACGACGTACTGCCGTTAAAGAATGAACTCTTCCGGCTTGCCCTCCGTATCACTCTCAACCATGCGGAGGCGGAGGATGTCGTACAGGAAACGATGATCAAGGTCTGGAACAGGCGAGACCATTGGGACGAGATAGAATCCATCGAAGCCTTCTGCCTGACCATCTGCCGGAATATCTCACTCGACAAGGTGAAAAAGGCAGAGAACCAGAACCAGAGTCTGAACGATGAGCACGACGCGCCAGACCGGAGTTACGCGTCGAACCCTGAGGAACAGGCCGAACAGCGCGATAAGATCCTGCTGATACGCCGCCTCATCAACACCCTGCCGGAGAAACAGCGAAGCGTCATGCAGTTGCGCGACTTCGAAGGCAAGAGTTACAAGGAAATAGCAGAGATACTGGCCATCAGCGAGGAACAGGTAAAAGTAAATATCTTCCGTGCCCGCCAGACCATCAAGCAAAGATTTTTAGAAACAGAGAATTATGGACTATAAGTACATCGAACAATTACTGGAGCGCTACTGGCAAGGTGAGACCACCCTGCAGGAAGAGAATATCCTCCGCAGTTTCTTCAGCCAGCAGGACATCCCTGAGCATCTCCAGAAATACAAAGCCCTCTTCACCTACGAGAAAGAGGAACCCCTCGGTGACGACTTCGACACCCGTATTCTCGAGATGATCGGTGAGGGTGAGCCAAAAGCCAAGACCGTCACAATGATCAGTCGGCTGACGCCCCTCTTCAAGGCTGCTGCCATCGTGGCCATCGTCCTGACGCTGGGCAATGCCGCCCAGGCACCCTGGAACTACGGCTGGGACGACCCGAAAGACGAGTATGCCAAGTTCCGTGAGCAACAGGTGGCCGACTCTGTGAACCTGCTGAATCCCGTTCAGGCGGAGAACCTCGGCGACAGTGCGTTGGCTCCCAAACAGGAGCATCCGCAGTTCGTCGAATAACAAAGGAATAATTTCTATGCTTTCTCTATATAACAATTAATTAAAACACTAAAATGAAACTGTGAAGTTTCAGTTCTCTCAAATTTTTCATAACATACTAACGAAGAAGACTGGGCTGCACCGGGATGCCGGGCAGCCCACTTCATTTCTCACTTCTTCATCCGAAGATTCAGTTGAAGGACTGCGGGAATAAAGATGCACAGCGAAAAAGCCACTGCCATCAGCACCGAACTCTGACTGCCCTTGAACAGGTCGATCAGTTCTATGTCCTGACTCGGATAGAACTGATAGAGCACATAAGCTATCGTGTTGTTCACCCAGTGATACACCACACCTGGCACGATGCTGTCCGTACGATAATACATCCAACCCAACAGCACACCGATCAACAGGGCATGCGGCATCTGTGCAGGATTCATGTGTGAGCCTGCAAACAGTACGGCAGAAATGACGATGCCCACCCAGGGATTGCTCTTCCAACGGAGCAGTGCACGGAGGATGGCGCCACGGAACACCAGTTCCTCAACCAACGGCGCACCCAGGGCAATCACGAAATAACCCAGTCGGCTACTCATGAGCATGTCGAACTCCACGTCAGCCTTATTCGGAAGTTCGGGCAGCAGTTCCTGAAAGAAACTGGAAGGGATGATGGCGCCGAAAGCCGCCAGACAACACCAGAAGAGCACCATCCAGGGACGCGTCCTCACCCAATGTCTCGACACCTCGGCCCAATGGAGCAGCAGGAACACCAACAGGGTGACCACATCAGCCAACGCCGTCGTGATAATCAGTCCCATCGTATCGACAGGAGTACCCGCACCTTTGAAAAAGATATACCCCCCCTGCACGATACCACCTGCCAGAAACTGAATGCCTACAAAAACCAGAACATATAATATTGCCTGCTTCATTTTTCCCTTTTTTAATATGTCTATCTTTCTAACAGTCTAACTGTCTTTCTTCTGTCCTCTTCGAGCTGCGCCACGAGTTGCTCACGGGTGTCAAACCGTCGTTCGGAACGCAGACGCGCCACGAAAGTCACCGTGAGCTGCCGGTCATAGATATCACCCACAGGCTGTAGGATATGTACTTCGAGGGTCTGGTGTGTGCCGTCGAACGTCGGACGCATGCCAATATTCATCATCGCCGGCATTCGTTCGCCATTTACCTCCGCCCATACCGCATAAACCCCCGACGCAGGGATCAGTTTGTGAGGGTGGTCGACCTCAAGATTCGCCGTCGGGAAACCCAGCTCGTGTCCGATATGCTCGCCCGGCACGATCGTTCCCGTGAGTGCATAGAAACGCGTCAGACAGTCGGGCATCCGCTCTACCTGTCCTTCCTCCAGCAACTGTCGGATAACAGAAGAACTCACCGCCTTCTCTTCACCGGGAAGCCGTTCCATCTCACCCTGAATCACATCGATGTCCAGTTCGCGACCATAGCGCACATAATCCTCAAAGCCCTCACGACGGTCTCGTCCGAAGCGATTGTCGTAACCGGCTACGAGTACATTGACATGAAGTTGGTCCTTCAGCACCTGTTGCATAAACTCACGGGCGGAAAGCGAAGCCAGTTTGCGGGTGAAGGGCAGCACCACCAAGGTATCGATGCCCATCTGCCTCAGCAACTGTTCCTTCTCTTCGGGCGTTGACAACAGCTGTGGCCGGAAGTCCGGATCGAACACCTCACGGGGCTGACGGTCGAAAGTGATTACCATCGATACCAGCCCCCGGGATTCCGCCTCACGAAGCATCGTCCTCAGGAGCAGCTGGTGTCCCAGATGTACGCCATCGAAACAGCCGATGGTAGCCGCATAGCTACCCTCGAATCGTGTTGTCTTGTGTAAAATCACGGTCTTCACGGGTGCAAAGGTAGTAAAAAAACGGGAAAACATTTGGAAATTTGCCAAAAAGATTGTACCTTTGCACCCGAATTCCGCAGAAAAGCGCCAATTCATCGGACTTGTAGCTCAGTTGGTTAGAGCAACAGACTCATAATCTGGAGGTCCCAGGTTCAAGCCCTGGCTGGTCCACAAAAGGTCCAAGATCGCGTCTTGGACCTTTTTTATAGACCAAATTAATTGATTTAACTTTTTTTTGTAGATAAAATACGGGATTATCTCGAAAAATCCCTATCTTTGCACCCAGAATTGCAATTAAAAGAACTAAATAGCTATTGAATTATTAAAAAACTATGAGTAAGTATTTGATGAAATCAGCTGCTGCCATTGTGCTTGGTCTCGCAGCAACAGCCTGCTCCCACGACTTTGACTTCGTGGTACAAGAAGAGCAGAAGGCTCTTGACAATGCTCAGGCTACTCTAGGATTCTACATTCCTGAAGATCAGGACTGGAAGATGAGTTCCGAGGCAAATGTCGATTTGGTTATTCCTGGCGATGCCAATGAGTCTTACACTGTAATGGTCTTCTCCAACAATCCGTTGGAGGACGGTATTGGTTACTATCTGACCAAAGAAACTCTGAAGGGCGGACAAAAACTTTCCGCAGACATCTCTTATCCTGCACATCTGAAGAGTCTTGTCATTGGTATTACGGACAATAATAACGTGACAACTTATAAGTCTTCCAGCGTAAATAACGGTCAAATCACCGCCCTCAGCGACATCGGTAGCACTTCTGCAGTACGTACACGTGCAGTGAAGGTGAATTATTCTCTTGTTGAGCACACACCAAGTTATCCCAACGCTCCTGTGCCGCCGAAATTCAGTGAAGAGGTTGTTATGCCAACTACCTATAAGAATACGCTTACTGACGCCAAACAGATTTCGGGTATTGCGCCTTTAGCAAATGGCTACACTTCTGGTGGAACATATTACATAGAAGCCAAGAACTGGGACAATAACAAGCCGAATGCCGTTGACATTCAGAATAATCCATTAACCATTTACTTCGATGGTAACATTACTTTCTATGGTAATAATGAGCAAAATTCCCAGACGACATACTGTGTGACCACGGGTTCTACGCTTACTCTTCTAAAGGTAAGAAACGGCTTAACCATATATCTTGCACCTGGTGCTACGTTAGACCTTACCAAGCATGAAAATGGAACAGCAACTTTCCAGAATGTCAATTCAGCTATTTACGTAAATGAAGGAAGTACTGTAAAGGCTGTTACGTTGGAACTTGTTGGAGGCACTAAGGTTCGGAATGAAGGTACAATTGAAGTTGACAATCTTTCAATCAATGGTCAAAACCAGACTAATAGTGTATTGTGGAATGAAGGTACACTTAAGGTCAAAGAAACCATTGCCCTGTTCAATCAGAATGGCGCACTTATTAATCGCGATGAACTTACTGCCCAGACTCTTGATATGAAATCTGGTGGTCAGTTCTTAAATGATGAAGAGGCAGAAGTTTTAATTAAAGGTACGTCCTACATTACAAATACCAACTCTCAATGGCAGAATAAAGGTGAGTACAAAACAGGTGATATTGAAATTAAAAACACGATTAAAGTCTTTAACAACTGTAAGTTGACTGTCACTTCTGAGGGTACAAATGGTACTGGAACATTTACTTTTGGATCAGGTGAGCATGCTGCTTTCGTATTGGATGGTCATGCTTCTGTAAAGACTGAAACATTTATCTGGGGTACTGATTGTGATTTCTATATGAAAGACTATTCCATGATTGATGTGGAAGGTCAATTCATTGCAAAAAATAATAATAAAAATTGGGGATTACATGGCTTAGGTTCAGGTTATTCTGTTCTTAAAGCAGGTGCTATTGTCCTTGATGAGGGCGATACAGGTGGCCAGTCGCGCATGAATTATTGGGGAAAAATCTTCGTAGATACAAACACTCATTTTGATCAGGGATTTGTTGACCAGAAGGGTCCGAATGAACCATACGATCAGCCTTACTACTATTACACAACTGGTGAGAAGAAGACCGTAATGTTCAAGTTCCTCGAAGATCCATGCCCAATCACTGAACCTATCACAGGAGATTGTCATCATGGCTATACGCCTCCCACGATTGTTGAGCCTGCCGTTTGGAGCTATGCCTTCGAGGATAACCGTGCACGTTGCGACTTCGACATGAACGACGTTGTTCTGCGTGTAAACGTCAACAAGGACGATGACACCAAATTTGACGTTACCCTTGTGGCCGCTGGTTGCGAATACGACAACTATGTGTACTTAGGTAATCAGCTCATCACTTGGGCTAATGGTTCAGAGGTTCATGACGCTCTGGGCGCAGCCAAGGGTCAGATGATCAATACTGGCAGAGGCGTTTCAAAGACACCTGTAACGGTAACCATCCCAAGAAATGGTTCTAATCCAGAAAGTGCTCCTTTCAAGATCTGGCCATATAAGAAAGACGGTGAGTTTGGTAATACGGAAGACCAAAAAGAAACCACTCCTATCCCAATTACTCAATTGGAGGGAAGCGGTAAAGCACCTTTAGGTATTATTGTACCAAACAAATGGGCTTGGCCAACAGAACGTACGATTATTACTGAAGCTTATTCACAATTTGTAAAATGGGCTACAAACGCTGTTCATGTTGAAGCAACCAACTGGTACAATCATCCTACTAATGGCAAGGTTGTCTTCATACAATAGTTATTTCAAAACCCAATCATAAGTTAAAGAGGTGTTCACATCGATGTGAACACCTCTTTTATTTGATACCTCATCAATCTACCGGAGTTTCACTAACTTTACTGACGGTAAACCTACACTTTACTGACGGGTTTCTCAGAGTTTACTGACGGTAAACTACCAGACACTTCCTGTTGTAGCGTACTGTTTCAGATACCAGTCGAGACATTTGGTATAATCCTCTGCCCATTCGCCAAAGGAATGTCCCCAATACACATAGGCACCGAACATTGCGATAGCGCCAGTATCTGTCTTCTTCTTGAAACCCAGTTCAACGCCTTCCAACGGATAAGCGAAGTCGCCTGATGGAATTTTCAGTGCCCAAGGCAAATCCTTAATGTTTGAACAAGTATATTCGTAGAGTACCTGTGCATCACGGTAAACGTCAAGATGTGTCTCCCAATTATTGCCACCATACGTCGTAATGATAAACGGGTCAAGCGTGTCGAGGGTAAAGTTATTCAAGTTCTTCTCACTCTTGAAGAATATCACATAGCTTAACGTACGAGTCGAACGTAATTGGTTATTATCGTCTGTGGTATTCGAGACATTGAATTTCTTACGCTGGAAGAGACCGTAGCTCAAGCTAGGATTGAATGTCATTGCCCAGTGGGCATCTGCAAAGAGGTTGACAATAGCCTCCTTGTTACGGCCTTCCACCAACATGTCAGTATTATCAAACATATAGAGTGAGGCTGCAGGCACGCCGTCATTGAAGGATTCACCCGTAGTAGTCCTCACGCTGTCAATATCCTGATAGTTAAAACCAATGAGCCGGATTCCTCCTGCGATGTGATAACTACCTCCGACAGCAGCTATGGTCACATTGAGCGTGATCTCCTTCTGTCCTGTGCGCTGCTGAGAGACACGTAGTACCAGGTCATTATAATCGTAGTCACCCGCCTGAGGGAAGTCTTCCTCAAAAAGATAGGTAAATGTCTGCGGTTGAAGTTCGCCGACAGGACGTCCCTGGGTTGCATTAGAGAACGTCACACTCGTCCTCGACGCATTGAACGGTGTAACGTAGTAATTGCCGTTCTTATCTACTAACGCTGCATAGAAAATCGTCAATATCGTCGGTGCGGTGATAGACAACTGCACCGTCTCGCCTTTCTTGATGAAAGCCTGCGTCATCAACTCTGCTGCATCACTAGTGAGTGGGTTATCGGTAAACACACACACCGAACTCACATCTGCTTCAATATCAGCTGTGAAACGGAAGGAATAGTTTGTTGTCAACTGCCATGAATGACGCTGATCCACGCTGTCCACCGGTGAGCTTTCCTTGATGATTCTGTTGTAATCATCTTCATCATAAATCGATCTATCACACGAGACCACTCCTAGTGTCAGGATGGCCATTCCTATCATCACCTTTTTACTTGTCTTCAACATAATATTATATCAATAACGTGAATTTGGGGTCAAATTTACGAAATAATCCCCATAGTTAGTACATTTTTTGTCTTGTTTTACAGATTTTAACGATAAAAAAACTCAAGTTGGCAAAAAATATCGTATTTTTGCACCATCAATTGAATTAATAATTTTGTTACGTAACATTCTATTAAAATCTTATTGGAGATGAAGAAGTATTTATTTACAGGTGCTTTAGCTCTCGTCGTAGGCGGATTCTTTGCAAGCTGCCATGATGATAGTATTGAGTATTCAACCATTGCCGAGGCTAAGAAAGCGCAATTTGCAGAGAATTTTGAGAATTTCTTCGGTAAAGTAAGTCCTAATCAGGACTGGGGATTTGGTTCCAGCAGCAAAAAATCAAGAACTCGTGGAACTGACCCGGATGCTAACATGTGGGGAGGAAACGGTGTTCAAGGATCAAGATATCCACAGTTCTCCGTTCCTGCACCATTAACAGAAGAGCAAAAGACGGTTGTTCGTAAATGGTTCCAGACTCACCAGAATCCTAACAGTCAGGCCGTTAACTTCACGAACTTCTTCGTCCAGCAAGTCTACAAAGGCGGAACGAAGACAGACGATGGTTCTCATACGACTGAGACATACCTCGCCGGAAATGGCCAGACAATCGTTAGTGGAAATCAGATGGACTACTTGATGGCGGGTGCTACAAGTTCATATACCGCTTGGGATGGTAGCACCCAATACAACTATGACCACATGTACAATTTCAATGGTGCAACCTACAGTGGCGGTGCTAAGAACGTAGATGTTTGGGACGGACAGCTTGACCCAGATGAAACAAAAGACTTCAACGACCGGAAAGTCTATCACTCAGATCAGATTCAGTTACTGGTCAATTCCAGCACTTCAAGCTTTGGTTATCACACCTCACAGTCCAGTCAGCAATTCCACGACAAATATGTGATTATTCCTGGTGACTGGATTGATCCGATTGTTGCCGGCATGTGGTTCGTAGGCTTCGATTATGAGGCAACCGGTAATAATCCGAATGAGTATCTCATAACAGAAGACGCCAATGGTGACATCACCTATAATGGTAAGAGATACCATAAGGGCGGTGCCGACGGTTATTTTAGCGACTGGATTGTCCGCATTACTCCAGGTGACGGTGATTCCAACACCTCGACCATTGGTGGTAACACTGGTAGCGAGACCACCAATGTCTACAAAAAGAAATACGTCTTGTTCCACAAGTGGGTATTCTGTGAGGACCTTGGCAGTTCCAGCCAGCGTGAAGACTATGACTACAACGACCTGGTGTTCGATGCCAAGTTTATCATGGAGACCCTCGTTGTCCGCGACGAGAACGGAAACGAAAGCAACTATGATGGTGACAACTCGACCTCATATTATGCATTGTTGACTCCGTTGGCTGCTGGTGGTGAGTTAGCCATCAAGTTCGAGAGGCTTAACAGCAACATTCATGCCATGTTCACTCCAGAAATGGCCGACAATATCCTTCTGAACACAGCCAGACCAAACACTACTCTTGTGACCCCGCATCAGGAAGGTCTTGTAGGCAATACCTATAAATTGGAGATTGAGGGTATTGAAGATGCTATCACAGAAGAGAATTACAGAGCTCTTCTCGCCGACATCAATATCTTAGTACGCACGACAAGTGTAGCTTACGCCCTCAGTGCCTATCAAGGTGAGGCTCCTCACAAGATCTGTGTAGATCCCGGTACCCGTTGGCCATACGAGCGTACAGCCATAGACATCGCCTATACCGGATTCCTGTCCTATGTGGGTGGTGGAAACGAGCCTTGGAACACTGGCGTCAATGAGAACCTCTATCCTCTGACAGACCTGGCAGAGAAGATGAAGGAAGATCAGACTGGTAAGATCCTTGAATACGAGTTATCTTCTTCAAGTACGTCATACACTATTACCCCGAGTGCTACAGAGACTCTCGTATGGCAAAATCTGGAAGGCACCTCATATCTTGGCAGCGACTGGAACAATCAGGAGCATGTCATCATCGATTACAACACCCTCGCACAGGCAGATCCTAACAATAAGCCCTTTGGCGTAGGTAGTGTCATCCGTGCTTATGTCATCACAGAGTACGATTTCAATGTTCAATTGTTCACACAGGATGCGGCTCCGACATATACTTGGACGAAGTTGTTTGAAAGCTACTATGGCAGAAATGATTCACACATCAGTAACAACTCTGGATATGTAGAGTATACTATAACAGAAGCTGACTTAGCAGTTCTGCAGAGAGGTTGTCTGGCTGTCAGTGGCATCAAGGCTACTTTACTGGGTGTGACAGTCGACAACACAAATGTCGCCGGAGCTTCCACAGGTCCAACATTCAACACTACCGGAACTCCACTGGGAGATTACTCTAATAATCCTCAGACGAATGTGACCATCGATGCTTCCAACGTCAATGATGTAGGTGCAGGTAGCACATTCTATGTATACGGTGTTGGTGATGGTTCTGTAAGCGCATCATCAAATAGCACAGAGATCTCTTCTGCAAGGACAAGATCTGCAGTGAATTACTTCAGCTTTACTGTTGATGCTACACAGGCAGAATCAATCCGCGAAAATGGTAT
>JAEENF010000092.1 GCA_016283605.1 Prevotella sp. | reverse complement strand
ATGTCTTCGTCGATGGGTTTCAGGAAACGCATATCGTAGTGGGCCACGTTCAGACCTTCTATCGCTTTAGCCACATCGTTGCCGATAGGTCCGATACTCAGCACGGCGACATCCTTGCCGTCTTTCAACTTACGGCCTGTGCCGACCTTGATTTCCTCCAGCGGACAGCGCCAGTCTTTCAATACACCTCCGCCTCGCGGATAGCGTATCACGAAGGGTCCCTTGTCTGGCAATTGGGCCGTATACATCAGTCTTCGCAGTTCATGCTCGTCCATCGGCGATGAGATGGTGAGGTTGGGTATCGGACGCAGCGCAGCCAGGTCGAAAGCCCCGTGATGCGTTGCACCGTCTTCACCTACGAGTCCTGCTCTGTCGAAGCAAAATACCACGTGCAGGTTCAGCAGCGCCACATCGTGGATGATGTTGTCGAAGGCACGTTGGGCAAAGGCGCTATAGATATTACAGAAGGGTATAAGTCCGTCTTTCGCCATACCACCTGAGAAAGTGACGGCATGTCCCTCGGCAATACCCACATCAAAAGTGCGCTCTGGCAGTTCCTTCATCATGATGTTCATCGAACAGCCACTGGGCATGGCAGGTGTCACGCCCACAATCTTGGGGTTCTGTTTGGCGAGCTCCAGCAGGGTATGTCCGAAGACATCCTGATATTTCTGGGGCTTGTTGGGGTCTTTGTCCACGATGCGCTCACCCGTCTCTGGATCGAACTTGCCTGGGGCGTGCCACGTGGTTACGTCTTTTTCTGCAGGGGCATAGCCATGTCCCTTTTGCGTGTGCAGATGCAACAGCTTGGGACCTTTCATATCCTTCATCTGTCGGAGGATGCGCACCAGTTCTTTCACGTTATGTCCGTCGAAGGGACCGAAATAGCGGATATTCATACCTTCGAACACGTTCTGCTGGTGTGAGATGGCGCTCTTCAGGGCATTCGACAGACGGATGAGTCCTTTCCTGCGGTCGTCTTCGAGCATACCCTTACGATGCATCCATCGCGAGGCCTTGAACTTGATGGCGTTATAGGTCTCGTTGGTACTCAGGTTCAGCAGATACTGTTTCATACCACCTACAGAACGGTCGATCGACATGTTGTTGTCGTTGAGGATGATCAGCAGGTCGTTGGGTGACGATGAGACGTTGTTGAGTCCCTCGAATGCCAGTCCACCACTCATCGCTCCATCGCCGATGACGGCTACGACGTGTCGGCTGTCATTACCTTCCAACTTCGCGGCAACGGCCATACCTAGCGCAGCAGAGATAGAGTTCGACGCATGACCACAGGCAAAAGTGTCATATTCACTTTCCGTTGGCGAAGGGAAGGGCTTCAGACCTCCCAGTTTGCGGTTGGTACAGAATTTTTCGCGGCGTCCCGTCAGGATCTTGTGACCATAGGCCTGATGACCTACATCCCATACGATACGGTCCTCGGGGGTGTTGAAGACATAATGGAGTGCTACGGTGATTTCCACCACACCAAGACTGGATGCCAGATGACCTGGGTTTACGGCCACTTCCTGGACGATGTCTTGACGCAATTCCTGACAGAGCTGAGGCAGTTGGTCCACCTTCAGCTTTCTGAGATCTTCTGGATATTGTATTTGACTTAATAGTCTTAATTTCTCCTGTTCCACAGCATAAAAGTTGTATAAACTTTGCAAAGTTACACTTTTATTTTGAAAAGTTTGTCATTTTCGGTAAAAAATCGCTAATTTTGCCCCGTAAAATGATAAAAACAGCGAAAATGAGGTACGGAATCATCGGAGTAGGTGCCATTGGCGGCTTTTATGGTAGCAAGTTGGCATATAGCGGACAGGATGTCCATTTCCTGTCGCACAGTGATTATCAGTTTGTCAAGGAGCGTGGCATGCAGGTGGATTCCTGTGACGGTTCGTTCCATCTGGATCATGTCAATGTCTATCAGACGCCTGAGGATATGCCTCAGTGCGATGTCGTCATCGTAGGACTGAAGACGACCAACAATCATTTGTTGTCAGAACTACTGCCGCCATTGCTTCACGAACGTACTGTGGTCGTGCTCATTCAGAATGGTATTGGTGTGGAGGCCGATGTGCAGCAGATGTTCCCTGACGTCCAACTGATTGCTGGTCTCGCCTTCATCTGTTCTGCGAAGACTGAGCCAGGACGTGTCAATCATCAGTGTTATGGCAGTATCAACCTCGGCAACTATTCCTGCAAGGATGAACGTCTCTTCAGTGCCATCCTGAATGACTTTACAAATGCGGGTATTCAGGCGGGCTCTGTGCCCTACGAGGAAGCCCGTTGGAAGAAAGCCGTTTGGAATATGCCCTTCAACGGTATGACCGTAGCATTGAATACGCGTACAGACCTCTTGCTGAAACAGCCTGCTACGCGTCAGCTTATCCGCGACCTGATGATGGAGGTCATCGAGGCTGCTCACCATTTAGGTGTGACAGGCCTTGATGAGGCTTTTGCCGACAAGATGATACAGATGACGGACGAGATGACACCCTACAGCCCATCTATGAAACTTGACTTCGATTTCCATCGTCCTATGGAGATCTATTACCTCTATACGCGTCCTATACAGATAGCCCGAGAGGCAGGTTTCTCTATGCCGAAGCTGGAAATGCTCGAAGCCGAACTTCGTTTCCTGGCAGAAAAAGAAACATGCAATCAGTAAAATACTAAAAACAGATAACGTTATGAAGAAACTGACCAGTCTAATTGCTTTTGTGCTGTTGGTGATTGCCCTCGGCACCATGTCGTCATGCAGGCACAAATGTAACCGTATGCCTGTCGTTGAATTGTCCGACTCTGCCCAGGTGGATTCCACTTCCATGTATGACGAGGAATATGGCGACACCATTGACATTGTTGAGGAAGAGGCTGAGGCCGAGCCAGAGCCTGCGCCAGCACCTTCCAATACCTTCCAGAGTGCAGACGATGTGCTGAGCCGTCTGGCAGGCAAGACGTTCGTACACAGAGGGGGTATGGAGATCCGTGTCCGTGGTGGCAGGATGTCCTTCGACCATCAGGATGCAGGTTCCATCTCCGTCCTTCATTATAGCGCAAAAAATGCCCTCATCCGCTTCCGTGGTGGAATGTTCGGTGAGGGCCGTTATCGTGTACGTATCGTTGGTCGTTACCTCCAACTCATCGATGATGAAGAGGGCTTCGTCTTCGACCAACGATAGCCGTTAGATGACATGCAGTCCCAGGAAGACCATCAGGCCGTTCATCAGAATCCAGAAGATGGCGAACGGCATGGTCTTTCTCATGATGTCACCATCCTGACCTTCCATATCGCAGGCGGCAGTAGCGATGGCTATCGACTGTGGTGAGAGCAGTTTACCGCCCTCGGAACCTGCGCAGTTGGCAGCGGCGAGCCAATTGGTCTCGTTACCTGTGACACCAAAGAATGTGCCCTGATTCACCAGTCCGAGGTCGCTGGCGGCAGTGGCCTGCAACTTACCGAAGAGGATGTTGGCATTCGTGGCACTACCCGTGACGAAGGTGCCGATAGAGCCGATGAGTGGTGCGAAGAATGGGAAGGCTGCACCAGTGAGCAATACAAGTCCCTTGGCGATATCGTTGGTCATACCAGTATTGTTCATCAGCATGGCCATTGCCACGAGGCAGCAGATGGTCACCACCGTCTTCTGGAGATTGAGGGTGGTCTTGGCCAGCAGCGTCATCAGCTTGCCCAGACTCAGTCCCTGTATCATACCGCCGATGACAGCACCCAGGAAGATCATCAGACCCGCATTCGATAGCCAACCAAACTTAAAGGTGTTGCCAATGACGGGCAGATCGAACTTCGTCACTAAGGTCTGGTTCAGCAGTTCGTTGATAGGGGGAACGATTTTGCTTGAAATCAGGATGAAGAAAATGATGAGGCCATAGACGCTCCAGGCCTTGAGGGTCTTTGCCAGACCGAATTTCTTCTTCTCGACAATAACCTCGTCGGCAGGATTCTCGTCCTTGATGAAGAGTTTGTTGTAGATGAGCATCGCGATGATGGCGGCTACCGACCCCAGGATGGCGGGTGTCTCAGGACCAATGAAGTGGGCGCAGCAGAACTGTACGATGATAGAGCATGTACCCACGAAGAGGGCGATGGTGATGTTCTTCACAATCTTCGTGCGATCCGTCATCATCAGGATGAGGAACGGCGTGATGAAGAACATCAGCGAGAGCTGCAATATGATAAAGGTGGCTACCTCGCAGAGCTCCTCAGGCGTAGCCACACCACTGGCGGCAACCTGGTTGGCGAGCGTTGTGGCAGGCAGACCTACGGCGCCGAAACCTACTGCCACCGTATTGGCCACCAGACAGATGACGGCCGAGAACATCGGCTTGAAGCCCAGTCCGATGAGGATGGCGGCAGGAATAGCCACAGCCGTACCAAAGCCGGCCATACCTTCGAGCACACCGCCTAGACCCCACGTCAGCAGCAACACCAAAAGCCCCTTGTCAGAGGTCATCTGGATGAACTGCGTCTTGATGGTCTCGATCTCCTTCGTCTCGCAGAGGATGTTGTAGCTGAAGATGGCGCAGATGATAATCAGGATGATGGGGAAACACGCCTTCAGGAATCCCTCTACGACGGACCACAGTGTGATGCCATAGATGGAAACATCGGCAAACTTCTCAGGGATGATGCCCATGGAGGGTACCGCGAACAGGGCTAGGATGATAGTGACGACGAGTGTGATCATCGCACTCTTGTAGCCTGAAACCTTGAAGCCCATCATCAGGACAATGAGCAACAGAATGGGGATGGCAGATACTAATGCTGACATAGGTTTTGAGTTATGCGTGAATACTATATAAGTTTATTCGATGTTGGAATTTGTCGCAAATATACGAACTTTTCGCGAGAAATCCGCTTTATTTTAGTAAAAAAAACAAAAATCTGGAAAAATACTCCACTTCACACCCTTCGTTCTTCATTTTTTTTGTATATTTGCGCCATAATAATATACGTAATCATTCACTAAAACTAAAAGAGCCCTATGATGAATCAATTCTTGGCTGACCTCAGACAATTCCTTCCGTCAGAACGTATTTATACCGACGAGCTTCGTACCCTCGGATGGGGAACGGATGCCAGTTTCTATCGTCAGATCCCAAAGGCAGTCATCCGCAGCGATGGCGAGGAGGAGATCTCCAGGATCGTACAGTTGTGTAAGAAACATAAGCTGCCCTTTACCTTCCGTGCTGCAGGCACGTCGCTCTCTGGTCAGAGTTGTACGGACTCCGTACTCATCGTGGCGGGCAAGCATTGGGAAAAATTTACGCTTTCCCCTGATGGCGAAAGCATAAAACTCCAGCCTGGCATCGTGGGGGCTCGCGTGAATGAGATCCTGAAACCCTATGGTCGTGTGTTCCCACCTGATCCAGCCTCGATAGGTTCGGCGATGGTGGGTGGTATCGTCATCAACAATGCCTCAGGCATGAACTGTGGTGTCCATGCCAATAGCGACCGTATGATGATTTCGGCCAGAATTATCCTGACGGATGGAACAGTCTTGGATACAGGCGACGAAAAGAGTCGTGAGGCTTTCCGCAAGAGTCATCCTGAGTTCCTCAAGAAGATTGAGGACTTGCGCGATAAGGTACGAGCCGACAAGGAATTGGCCGATCGCATCGCCAGGAAATACAGCATCAAGAATGTGACGGGTCTGAACCTCCGTCCGCTCGTTGCCTACGATGATCCCTTTGATATCATAGCCCATTCGATGGTGGGCAGCGAGGGTACGTTGGCCTTCCTCTCTGAGGTGACGATGAAGACGCTCCACGACTACAAGTTCAAGGCTTCGGCGATGGTCTACTTCCTCACGATGAAAGAGAGTTGTGAGGCTGTGGTGGCCATGAAGAAGCTGAAGGCTGGCGACGAGGATCTGGAGATGAGTGCCGAGAACCTGATGGTGAAGTCGGCTGAGATGCTCGACTACATGTCGCTTAACAGTGTCGACGATCCCGTGTTCCTGCAATATAAGAAAGATGTGGATGCAGGCAAGATAGAAGGTGTGGAGCCTGGCGACTATCACAACCTGACGGCGATACTCACAGAGACCAAGGGCATCACCCACGAGCAACTCCTCGAGAAGATCGAGAAGATCAAGGCGTGTCTGGGACAGTTCCGTCTGTATATCCCTGCGGAGTTCACAGAGGATCCGAAGGTCTACGGCAAGTACTGGGCCATCCGTTCTGGCATCTTCCCCAGTGTGGGTGGTACGCGTCCTGTGGGCACCTCTTGTCTCATCGAGGATGTGGCCTTCCCCATCGAGACGTTGCCTGAGGCTACCGTCAAACTTCAGAAGATGATAGCCGATCACGGCTACAGCGATGCCTGTATCTACGGTCACGCGTTCGAGGGCAACTACCACTTTATCCTGAACCAGAGTTTTGCTGATGAGCATGAGGTGGCGCGTTATGCCGAGATGATGCGCGATGTGGCGAAGCTGGTGGTAGAAGGCTATGACGGCTCACTGAAGGCCGAGCACGGAACAGGTCGTAATATGGCGCCCTTCGTGAAATACGAGTGGGGTGAGAAGGCCTACGAGGCGATGAAGGAACTGAAGGCGATCTTCGATCCTGAAGGTCTGCTGAATCAGGGCGTCATCTTCAACGACGATCCTGACTGTTTCATCAAGTGCCTGAAACCACTGCCTGTACTCGACTTCGATTTCGACAGTGTCCCCGATGGCGGACACTATCTGATGGATCCTTCGCTCTCCACCGCTAAGGAGACCATCGAACAGGTGAAGCGTGCCAACAAGTGTATCGAGTGCGGCTTCTGTGAGGTCAACTGTATGTCGTGCGGATTGACGCTGTCTTCAAGAATGCGTATCGCCGTGCAGCGCGAGATCCGATATCTCACCAAGACTGGCGAGAACCCCGAGCGACTGGCTACGTTGAAGAAACAGTATAAGTACTACGGCGACCAGACCTGTGCGACGGACGGTCTCTGTTCTACCTCTTGTCCGATGAAGATCAATACGGGCGAGCTGACGCATCTGATCCGTCAGATGGATATGAACAATTCTACGCTGGGCTATCAGGTGGGCGAGTTCGCCGCCAACCACATGGCTGGCATCAAGAGCGGTCTGCGTGTTGTCCTCGATGTGGCGCATGCGGCCCACGTTACCCTCGGGCCTACGCTGATGACCACCGTCTGTCGTACGATGAATAAGATGGGTCTTCCGCTCTGGACCACCGCTATGCCCAAGAAGAAGCGCCAGCCGAAGCCGTCGGACTTGACGCAGTTTATCATCGAGAAGTCTATACCGCATAAGGAGGAAGAGCATTCTCCACTCAAAGTCGTCTATTTCCCCAGCTGTATCAACCAGACGATGGGTCAGTCGAAGCAAGGTGGCAAGATCCACGACCTCGTCGATGAAGTCATCCAGCTGATGGCGAAGGCGGGTTATGAGGTCATCTTCCCTAAGGGTATGGAGAAGATGTGCTGCGGACAGATCTGGGAGTCGAAGGGTATGCTCGACATCGCCGACCGTAAGAGTGCCGAACTCGAGGCAGCCCTCTGGGAGGCCTCAGAAAAGGGCAAGTACCCTGTGCTCTGTGCCCAGAGTCCGTGTCTGCATCGCATGAAGAAGGTCATGCATAAGATGAAGCTCTACGAGCCTGCGGAGTTTATCATGAAGTACCTCGTGCCTCGTCTCGACTTCCATCCTATCGACAAGCATATCGCCCTGCATATCACCTGTTCTACACGACAGATGGGCGTGGCCGACGATCTCATCGCCCTGGCGAAGATGTGTTCGACGAATGTCTATCTGCCTGAGGGCGTAGGCTGTTGCGGTTTCGCTGGCGATCGCGGCTTTACCTTCCCAGAACTGAACAAGTACGGTCTGAGAAAACTTCGTCCGCAGATTGAGGCGAATCACATTGAGGTGGGCTATTCTAATAGCCGCACCTGTGAGATCGGCTTGGAGACGAATACGGGGATACCTTATATGAGTATCGTGTATCTGGTGAATGAGTGTACGACGGCGCGTCAGGGTTGACAGAGCGCCGTACACACCCGATCCTGGAATCCTCTGCCGTCGGCATTCTTCATCACGCCCTGGTTGATGATGCAGAAGGCCAGCAGATGGTTGTTGGCCGCACGGCAATAGCCTGCCAGCGACGATACACCTGTCAGCGTGCCTGTCTTGGCGTGTACGTTTCCCTTCGTATAGGGTCCTTTCATACGTTTCTCCAACGTACCGTCCACACCTGCAACCGGCAGGGCAGGGTAGAGGTTCGAGTAGATCTCGGGAGTTCGGTAGGCATAGCGCAGCAGCATGACCAACAGTTCTGGACTGACGTAGTTGTAGAGCGATAGTCCGCTGCCGTCGGCAAACTTATAGTTGTCGGCATTCAGACCGAGTTTCTTCACGAGTTTCTTCACGTGTGTACGGGCGTTGGCGGCTGTAGCGTGCTTCACACCGCCTGAGGCGGCCACCTGGTACATCATCGACTCGGCGTAGAGGTTGTCGCTCTCCTTCAGCATCTTCGTCAGCACCTGGTCGATGGCGTGGAAACGCGATCCTACGGTGTAGGCACCGTTGGGCAACGGACCCTCTGCAAAGTTGTCGGCCACCACGATACCCTTCTTGCGGAGTTCCGCAGCAAACTGCTGGAGGAAGTCGGCGTTCTTCGAGATGAGCAGTGGCGAGAGGATGGGGTTGTCGTCATCCCAGCACCAGCCTTCACCCAGTCGCGACTCTTCTTTCATGGAATAGTCGGCGACGAGTCGGCCGCGTATCGTGTCGATGCCCATGCCGCGAACGCGCTCCACGAAGGCGTTCATGTCGTCGTTGTTGAACCTCGGATCCATACCGCCCACACAGTAGAGGTCGCCCTGCAGCACGTTGCCGATCAGCTGTCCTGTATAATATAAAGAGGTGCGGAACTGGTAGTTGCTGCCCAGACGGTCGAGGGCCGTGATGGCTGTGACGAGTTTCATCACTGAGGCAGGACGCATCGTCTGACGCTCACCATAGCGGAAGATGATGGTGTCGGCGGTGAGGTCCCAGACCATCAGTCCGAGTTGCGACCGCTTCAGCAGTGGCTCGTCGAGCAGCTTGTCGAGACGTGTGATGACATTCTCCGGCCAGGGGAGGGCCAATGAATCTGGAGAGAGGAGTGTGGAGTCTGGCGAGAGTGAATCGACAGGCTCCTGAAGGGCCACCTTGTAGTTGCCTACTTCCTGTGGCTCCGTCTGTGCCCGCAGCCCTGCTCCGAGACTCAAAAAGTATATAAAAAACAGTATTTTCTTCATAATCGCCCGCAAAAATACAAAATAATTATGAATTATGAATTATGAATTATGAATTATTTTGTATCTTTGCAGCAGATTTTTGATATAAGATATGGTTTACAAGTACGACTTTCTGGTAATTGGTGCTGGTGTGGCTGGCATGAGTTACGCGCTGAAGGTGGCCCGCGCCAAGAAGGGCCGTGTGTGTCTGATCTGTAAGACGGCCCTCGATGAGGCTAATACCTCCTTTGCGCAGGGTGGCGTCGCCAGCGTGACGAACCTTGAGGTAGACAACTTCGACAAGCACATCGAGGATACGATGATTGCGGGCGACTATATTTCCGACCGTAAGGCCGTAGAGCAGGTGGTGCGTCATGCCCCTGAGCAGATCAAGGAACTGGTGGAGTGGGGTGTGAACTTCGACAAGAAGGACGACGGCACCTTCGATCTGCATCGTGAGGGTGGACACTCTGAGTTCCGTATCCTGCACCATGCCGATGATACGGGTGCCGAGATCCAGCGTGGACTGGTGGAAGCCGTACGCAGTAATCCTGATATTGAGATCAAGGAGAACCATTTCGCCGTCGAGATCATCACCCAGCACCATCTGGGTGTCCGCGTCACGCGTCGTTCACCGAATATCCAGTGTTATGGTGCCTATGTGCTGAACCCAGTGACGGAGAAGGTGGATACTTACCTCTCGAAGGTGACGGTGATGTGTACGGGTGGCTGTGGTGCAGTCTATCTCACCACGTCGAACCCTGTCATTGCTACGGGCGACGGCATCGCGATGGTCTATCGTGCCAAGGGTACGGTGGCCGACATGGAGTTTGTGCAGTTCCACCCGACGGTGCTGCATAACCCCCGTGAGACGCATCCCGCCTACCTCATCACCGAGGCCATGCGCGGCTATGGCGGTATCCTGAAGCTGCCCAATGGCGAGGAGTTCATGCAGAAGTACGACGAGCGGCTGTCGCTGGCGCCTCGTGACATCGTAGCGCGTGCCATCGATAAGGAGATGAAGATCCACGGCATCGACCACGTCTGTCTCGATGTCACCCATAAGGATCCTGAGGAGACGCGCCATCATTTCCCCAACATCTACCAGAAGTGTCTCTCGATGGGTATCGACATCACCACCGACTATATCCCCGTCCGTCCAGCCGCCCACTATATGTGCGGCGGTATCAAGGTCGACCTGAACGGTCAGTCGTCCATCGAGCGGCTCTATGCCCTCGGCGAGTGCTCTTGCACTGGTCTGCATGGCGGCAACCGTCTGGCGTCGAACTCGCTCATCGAGGCTGTCGTCTATGCCGATACGGCGGCGAAGGACTCGCTGGCACATGTCGATCTCTATGATTTCAACGAGAAGGTGCCTGAATGGAACGACGAGGGAACGATGACCAACGAGGAGAAGGTGCTCATTACGCAGAGCGTGCGTGAGGTCAATCAGATCATGGCTAACTATGTGGGTATCGTGCGTTCTGACTTGCGACTGCATCGCGCCTGGGACCGTCTGGATATGCTCTATGAGGAGACGGAGCGTCTCTTCAAGCGTGTCAAGGCTTCGAAGGATATCTGTGAACTGCGCAATATGATCAATGTGGGCTACCTCATCACCCGTTGGGCCCTCGAGCGTAAGGAGTGCCGTGGACTCCACTACACCATCGACTACCCCGTCCACGCCTACGACAAGAAATAAAACAGAGGCCCCTCGCCAGTTGGCGAGAGGCTTTGTTTTTAGAAAGGGCCGTAGCCCATACAACTGGTCGTTGTAATCGCCGTCACAAATGCCGTGAGCGCAGCTACTATCATCTTCACCGCAATCTCAATTATCCGATTCTTCTTCATAGCAGAGTAATCATAATTATTAATCCTTAATTCTTAATTATTAATTCTTAATTACTCCAGAATCAGTTCTGGTCTCCCTCTTCGGCATCGCTGCCCGAGTTGATCACCAGCGTCGAGGCCTGTGCCGGCATCTGGAACGTACCCACGTACTCGCCATCGTTCTCAGTCAGACTGACGTTCGAACCGTTCAGCGTTGCCGTCGGGATCTGTCCCTCAGCGGGAGTCACTGCGATATACACATTCGCACCGCTCTCGAGTGAATCACCGCTGTTGATGGTTTCCTCACTGTCGTTCTTCACGGACGAAGTACCGCTACCACTCTTGGTGATCGTCAGCGCGAAGCTGGTTGCCTGATTCTGGTCGCCTTGGTTCTGGTTGCCGCTCTGCGAGCCACCTTCGTTTCCACTCTGGCTACCGCCATTGCCGCTCTGCGAACCACCGTTACCCGTGGTGCCGTCCTCCTCCTTCGGCAGGAGGCTGTCCACGTTGATGAACTCGGCCTGCTTCAGGAACTGTCGGCTTGAGATGTTCTGCTCCTGCTCCTGCTCAGGCAGGAAACGGATGTGCAGACCCTTCACGTCCTTCAGGATGTTAAACTTGTCCTTGCTCACAGCGCCGCCCTTGACGCACTCCAGCGTGGTGTAGAACGTTCCCAGTCCCTCGATCTTCACCTTCTTCGAGTTCAGCAGCATCTCCAGCAGACAACTGCGGAACTTCTCCATCACGCCGTACACGACGTCGGGGGTGTAAATCGAACCGTGCTCTGCGATGTGATTCGACAGCTTACGGGTGTTCATACTCTCCAGATACTTTACACGGCCGTACCACTTGCCGTAAGCAGCATTGTGCTCGTTCTGGTTCTGGTACACTTCATAGATAATCTTCGCCATACTTTAAAATGTTTTTCATAGCATTAGATTCATTCGGCCAGCTACATCGGGTGACCGACTCCCGCCTGTGTTGAACTGAGAACTTAGAATTGAAAACTGAGAACTATGATTACCTCTGCAGCGGTAGCAAATTCTTCACTCTT
>JAEENF010000091.1 GCA_016283605.1 Prevotella sp. | reverse complement strand
ATACCACTGAACAGGCCCAAAATATGTTGTGCTGAGCAGAACGGTCATCGGGGCAGTAATAAGCGTTCACTACGATAACCTTTCCAGAAAGGAGCCGACGGTTCACGACTGTAAAGCACCAGACAAGCACATCCGATGATGCGCTGCTCGGGGATGAACCCCAACTGGCGGCTACTCAACAAATTGTTTTTACCAACAGGTTCCACCCAATAATAGTCCTGATCGGCACAATTCACCAGACCAGGAACCACAACATTCTTCATAATCGTATCCCCCGGCACTCCCGCACAACGACAAATCAGCACCTCACCCAGCGAATCCTCGAACGCGATGAAATCACCTTTTTTTATGTCCTGACGACAGATACGGCCATAATCGAAGAGTCCGCCTTTCTCACCAGTACGCAAGCCATAACTCCAACGGTTGACTACCACCCGGTCGCCTGCTTGAAACACAGGTTCCAAACCCTTGCCATCAACGGTACAGACGGTCATCACAAGGCTACGGAACGCCAGCATTACCACCAGCGCCACCGCCATCGCCACTATGAACTTCACCGTCCCTTTCAACTCTAAACTCTCAACTACTTAATATTATCCACGAACCTAAACAGTCGGCTCCATCTGACGCCTCCAAAGCCCCCGCGATCAGGATCGCTGCTCCACCAGATGAAGATGGGCTTACCTACGATATGATCCTCAGGCACAAAGCCCCAGTAACGGGAGTCGAGAGAGTTATGACGGTTGTCACCCATCATCCAATAGTAATCCATCTTAAAGGTATACTCCTTGGCTTCCTTGCCATTGATGATTATCTTACCGTCCTTCACCTCAAAGGTATTGCCCTCGTATGTACGGATAGGACGCTCGTAAATGGCGATATTATCTAGAGTCAGCTGGATACTCTTGCCCTTCTCTGGAATCCAGATAGGACCATAGTTGTCGCGGGTCCAGTGCATATTACCGTTCAGAGGATAGATGTCCCATTCGTCAGCCTCATCATTCAGTTCGGCATTATCAATAAAGCCCTGTCGTTTCAACTCCTCAAGGGCACGCTTCGTCAGAGGGATATAGCCCAGTGTGTTCAAGCTCATCATATCCTCCATCGTGATACCGAGGTCTTTCATCACCTCGTCGCTGAGACTCTTCTTGAACTTCAGACGATAAGTGTACTGCACATTTTCTGGTTCCTTATTAGCTTTTCCATCAAGATAGATAATATGATCTTTGATCTGCAAGGTCTGTCCAGGCAGACCCACACAACGCTTCACATAGTTCTCACGACGGTCGGCGGGACGAGTAATGATCTCACCAAACTCCTGACGGTTCTCCTCAATAAATTGACGTCCGCCCTGATAGATGGCCTCAAAGAGCTGACGACGTACACCGACATCAAGCGAGTCTGGATCAGGGCGCTGAGGATAGCGTTGATAACCAAACTGATAACAGAGCCGATAGAAATCATTGGCCTGATATTTCATGTCAGAGCAGAGTGTATCGCCAGCGGGATAGTTGAAGACCACGATATCGTTCAACTGCACCTTTCCAAATCCTTTCACACGACGATAGTCCCACTGCGGCCACTCGATATAGCTCTTGCACTCAATCATCGGCAGCGTATGCTGGGTCAGAGGCATCGTCAGCGGCGTCTGCGGAATACGTGGTCCGTAGCTCACCTTCGATACAAACAGATAGTCGCCCGTCAGCAAACTCTTCTCCAGTGAACTCGATGGAATCACGTAGTTCTGGAAGAAGAACAGATTGATGAAGTAGACGGCTACGAGGGCAAACACGAGGGCATCGACCCACGACATGATCCACTTCACAGGGCCTTCCGACTCTTTCCACCACTGCCACTTGATCTTCTTGGTGATATAGACATCATAGATAAACGGGATGACGAGCAGTCCCCACCATGAACCTACCCAATATAAGAACAACAGATAGAGCACCAGTACAACGATGAACTTCGCCCACTGCTTCTTCGGATTGAATTTTTTCTTCTTCTCCATAGCTTAAAACTTAAACATGTCGGAAATGGTTAGAAGTCCCTGATGATCCTTGGTATACTCTGCTGCCAATACGGCGCCGAGGGCAAAGCCCTTGCGGCTATGTGCATCGTGGGTAATCGTAATCAAGTCGGCATCCGAGTCATAGCGGATAGTGTGGATGCCTGGCACCTCACCACGACGGATATGGTCTACACGCAGGAACTTCTTGTCTGTCGTATCTTCCTTCCAGGTCTCCTTGCGGTCGATGTTCTCCACAATCTCTTCGGCTAATGTAATGGCTGTGCCACTGGGATGATCGAGCTTATGCACATGATGTGTCTCCTCCATCTCCACATCGTACTGTGGGAACTGGTTCATGATCTTCGCCAGATAACGGTTCACTGCCGAGAAGATGGCTACGCCGATAGAGAAGTTCGAAGCCCAAAAGAGCGTCTTGCCTTCCTCACACGCCTTGCGCACCTCATCGCCATGCTCCTTCATCCAGCCCGTAGAGCCGCTGACCACCTTCACACCCTTTGCCCAAGCTTTCAGATAGTTGCCGTAGGCCGCCTGGGGCGCAGTAAACTCGATGGCCACATCAGCCGACGCAAACTCTGGCGAGTCGAAGTCCTGCTGGTTATCAATATCAATGATACTCACGATTTCATGACCACGGCTGAGGGCAATCTCTTCGATCATCTTACCCATCTTTCCGTAGCCGATTAAAGCTATCTTCATATTAATTCGAATTAAAACGCTGCAAAGTTACGAATAAAATCACAAATCCCCACTACTTTTCACGATTTTTACTCTTTTTGTCTTATACTTAACGTCTTGCCCTAAAGATTTGTCCATCAAAACTCTTATCGACTGTCAGATTAGTACCGGTAAACTAGCGGTTTAGTCGGAGTAAACCGGGAGTTTACTGTAACTAAAACTCTTGTTTACTCCAACCTTTATTCCATCCAAGGGGCGAAGGCGCGATCATAGTCCTCACTGCCAGAGAGACGACCATTGACAATGCAGACAAGTTCCACTTGTGCGCGGAAGCTTAATTTCTCGTCGGACGCACGAAAGAGATCGTGGTGGAAAACGTACTTGATGCCCTCCTTGGTCAGACGAAGACGAGAGTAGAACTCGTCATCTGGCCTCAGCGGGGTCTTAAACTGCATGGACATTCGTGCCACAACGGCATCCACACCTTTCTCATGCATCTCGGCGAAGCTCAGCCCACACTGTTTCAGGAACAGATGGCGGGTATGCTCGCAGTAATGCAGGTAATTGGCGTTGTTCACAATACCTTCGATGTCGCACTCATAGTCGCGCACCTGCATCTTCGTCTCAAAAATGTACTTTTCCTTCATAACGGCTGCAAAGTTACGAAAAAAAGTGAAGAGTGCAGCGTGAATCGTGAAGAATTTTATTGCAACAAGTGATACATACCGCCAGCGAGGGGTTTTACGACACCCTTCATCTCAAGATTGAAGAGCATTGCCGTTAATTGGCCGATGGGAATACCCGACTTCACACTGAGGATATTCAGTTGCAGATCGTTGGTCTCTTGCAACAGATTCACCACTTTCATCTCTTCCGGCGAGAGGTCTGGGAATAGATCCCTCTCGATTCCATCGGATAAAGCCGTCTTCCTTTTGGTTTCATC
>JAEENF010000090.1 GCA_016283605.1 Prevotella sp. | reverse complement strand
ATCCAGTTTGTACCAACCTCTTGGCCGACACTGACGGCAGATGTCCAAACAAAACCGCAGACCTTTGACCTCGCCATTGGCGGCATCACCATCACCGATGCCCGCCGCGAGACGATGCTGATGAGTGATGGTTATCTGGCTAACGGCAAGACCATCCTTTGTCGTGCCTCGGAGGCTGACCGTTACCAGTCATTAGCAGACATCGACAAGTCCGAAGTCCGTGTAATGGTGAATCCCGGCGGGCTGAACGAGAAGTTTGCTAACGAGAACCTGACACACGCCACCATCATCGTCCACCCCAAGAACGAGGAAATCCCATCGCTCATTGCCGAGGGCGAGGCCGACGTGATGATAACGGAAATCACGGAGGCTCCCTACTACGTACAAACCGACAACCGACTTGCCGCGCCATTACTGAACAAACCTTTTACCCATGGTGAGATCGGCGTGCTGATGCGTAAGGGGCAGGAAGATCTGCTTCAGCTGGTGAATGATGTCATCCAACAGTTGAAGTCCGACGGTTCACTCCGCCAACTGCATGAGAAGTACGGATTAGTATATGCCTACGAATAAAAGGTATCTCTGCATAATAAATACGATATGGCCTGGAAACTGAAATATCACTGTAAGCAGTGCGGCTACGAAGCCGAGGTGTACGAAGGGCGTGGACTCTTTCGTCAGGAGATTTCGGCCATGTTGTGCCCAGACTGCAAGACCATCCAGAATATTGTGGTGGGTGGCATCATTGCCGACGTGGCTCCTTCTTACAGAAGCGAGGTGGGGCGTCTGTGTCTGCAATGTGGCAGCGATAACATCAGACTCTGGGATAAACACACTTGTCCTAAATGTCAGGGCGAGATGGAACAGACTAGCAATAAAGAATTTTGGACGTAATAATAACAATGAAAAAAATATGTGATTTCATAGCCCGATGGATGGGCGTGATGGTGTTGTTAGTGGCAGCGTTAGCATTAGCGGTTCCGGCATCATTTGCATGGATTGACACGTGGGCCATCAATCCGATGCTGGGTGTAATTATGTTCGGTATGGGACTGACGCTATCGCCGCAAGACTTCCGAATCGTGCTAAGTCGGCCAAAGGACATCCTCGTTGGCTGTCTGGCGCAGTTCACGGTAATGCCATTACTGGCTTTTTGTCTGGCATGGGCGTTCATGCTACCAAAGGAACTGGCGCTTGGTGTTATCCTCGTGGGCTGTTGTCCGGGAGGAACGGCATCGAACGTTATCACCTATCTGGCTAAGGGTGACCTTGCCCTCTCTGTCGGGATGACAGCCACATCGACGCTGTTGGCTCCTGTGCTGACGCCGCTGCTAGTCTGGCTGATGGCTGGGACGATGGTCGATGTCGACACGCTGAGTATGCTTATGAGTATCGTCTATGTTGTCATTGCGCCCATTGTGTGCGGACTGCTCTGCCAGCGTTTCCTCAGCGGAGTGACCAAGCGTGTTGTGCCCTATCTTCCGGCGTTCTCGTCCATTGTCATTGCATTGGTGGTGGGTATCGTCGTGTCGCATAACGCAGACAGACTATTGGGCGGTGGGTTGCTGATCATCATTGTGGTCATGGCGCACAATCTACTAGGTCTGTCTATAGGTTTCCTGATAGGCCGGCTGTTGCGGTTGCCGAAAACCAAGTGCGTAGCTGTCAGTATCGAGGTCGGCATGCAGAATTCTGGTCTTGCTTCATCACTGGCCGTTCTGCATTTTGCAGCCTATCCGCTCGCCACCATCCCTGGTGCCGTATTCAGCGTATGGCACAACATCAGCGGTGCATTAGTGGCTAAGCTGTATCAAAGGAAACTGTTTTGCGAGATATCGCCCTTCACCTATTGGCTGTCGATGGAGAAGGAAATCCTGAAACGTCACGTTCAGGACATGCTGCGGAAGACGCAGTTTGCCAAGAATCGGACGGAGGAATCGCTACCCATAGTGGTCTATCGCCACAACTCGCTCATCCGTAGGCGGCTGGGTAATGTGAACATGCAGTTGCAGGAGAACAAAGCGACGAACCTGGCCTTGGCAGTGAAGCACATCAACGGGCTGATGATTCGTCCCTGTGAAACATTCTCCGTCTGGAAGCTCATCGGGCGCACAACCAAGCGGAAGGGATACAAGGAGGGATTGACCATCGCCAAGGGCAAGCCATCGCAAGGTATCGGCGGCGGCATGTGCCAACTGTCGAACCTGATTCATTGGCTTGTGCTGCACAGTGAACTGACAATCACGGAGCACCATCACCACGACGGACTAGACCTCTTCCCCGACTTCGGCCGCCAGATTCCTTTCGGCACCGGCACTAGCATCTCTTACAACTATATCGACTATAGGTTCCGTAACGACACTAAGAACACCTATCAGCTCCGACTCTGGACGGACGAAGAATACCTATGCGGCGAACTGCGGGCTACGGAGCAGCAGCCACACACCTTCCACATTCATGCCGAAAACGAGTTCTTCTCGCGAGAAAATGGAGTGGTCTATCGTAACGGAGAGGTCTATCGCGACATCATTGACCGCGTATCCGGACAACGTCTTGAAAGCCAGCTCATCCGTACCAACCATGCACGTGTGATGTATGACTGTCCGCCGTCGATAATTATCAAAGAAGAATAGTTACAACAATCCCCGCTGAATGACGATCAGCGGGGATTGTTATGTTTAGTCGAGGTGACAGCCACCTGACGATAACATGCAAGTAGATGAAAGTATATGAAAGTTCACCAAAGTACATCTCTCACAATAGGGTAACTTTCAAAAATATTTCCGTAATATGTAACCAAATTTTACTTTTTCAGTCATTTTGTCTGTTTTGAACATTGA
>JAEENF010000089.1 GCA_016283605.1 Prevotella sp. | reverse complement strand
ATACCATTGTCTTTAATCCACTTGGCACCATCCTGAGCCTTGATGCCTGCATAGATATCAATATCTTTAAACTGTTTACGCATAATTCAAGTCTCCTATTCTTTAGATACCAAGTTTCTGATTATATTCTTTCAAAGTCTCGAGCACATTACACTTCACGTGGATGTAGTTCTCGATGCCGGCAGCCTTCAGGTCCTCCATACAGGCAGGAGCACCGGCTACGACGAACATCGCACGGCCATTCAGATACTGGAAGGCGGGAATCGCATACTCAGCATACTCATCGTCAGAAGAGCAGATGACCACGATATCGGCCTTAGCCTCCAAAGCAGCATCAACACCTTCCTCAACCGTCTTGAAGCCAAGGTTATCAATCACTTTGTAACCAGCACAAGCCAGGAAGTTGCAAGAGAACTGTGCACGAGCCTGACGCATAGCCAGATTACCAATCGTCAACATAAAGGCTACTGGAACCTTTGTCTCCTCGGTATGGATTCTCAGATCCTCGAAGTCTGCCGCAAGACGGGTGCTCTCAATGGCCTTGAAAGGACGCTCGCAGTCCTCGTGGTTCTGGCCACAGCAGCAGGCATTAACAGCCTTCTTACCCTCACTCTTCTCAGTGAAGTTCGGAAACTGGTTGGTACCCAACAAGAACTCCTTTCTCTTCGCAGCATCACCATGACGCTTCACATTCGTCGCATTGATATCGTCCTGGATAGTTCCTGCCTTCACGGCTGCGAGGAAGCCTCCCTCCTCTTCTACCTTCAGGAAGATCTTCCAGGCCTCCTGGGCCAGCGCATCGGTCAGATGCTCGATATAATAAGAACCGGCACCTGGATCGACGATACGGTCGAAATGACTCTCTTCCTTGATGATCAACTGCTGGTTACGGGCGATACGCTCTGAGAAATCGGTCGATGCCTCATAGGGCGCATCAAACGGAGTTACCACCATCGAGTGAACACTACCAAGGGCAGCACTCATGGCCTCGGTCTGCGAACGCAACAGGTTCACATACGAATCAAATAGCGTCTGATTATAGGTCGACGTCGTGGCATTGATGATCATCTTGCAGGCACAGTCGCACTTGGGCGCATACTGTTTCACAATCTGGGCCCACAACAGTCTGGCGGCACGGAACTTCGCGATCTCCATGAAATAATTCTCGCTCACACCCATGTCAAACTTGATGTTCTTCGCTGCCAGGTCTACATCGACACCGGCATCGGTCAACTGCTGCAGATACTCATTACCCCAGGCCAGGGCATAACCCAACTCCTGTGCGATATAGGCACCGGCATTGTTCAGGGCATCGGTACTCACAGTGATACAACGGAACTGGGGATAATCCTTCAACACTTCGATGAGCTTCGGAGCCGTCTCAAGCAATGAGGAGGCATCCTTGCCCTTCATCACCATAGCCTTCAATGGGTCAAAAGCGATAGAACCAACCACCTTCTCCTTGTCATAGCCCTTCTTAGCGAAGAAGGCCACAAGGATCTCTGCCAACTCCAAAGCATGTTTCGGACAAGTGGCGAAGTTTACCTCGATACAATCGCAGTAAATACCCTCAAGCAGCGTCTCGATAGTTGCTGCCGACACCAGCTTACCGGGAATCCTAAAGCCCAGCGAGTCGATACCCTTGTTCAGGATGTCCAAAGCCTTCGCATTGGCGGCCTTGGCATCGTTCACTTCGATGTTCTGACGAACATACCACACATTCGAGTCCTTCTGATTACCACGCACGAATGGGAATTCTCCGGGCAGTGCGTCGGGTGTCTTTAGGTTCGCCAGGTCTTCACGGCGATAGAAGGGCTGTACATTAAAACCTTCATTGGTTCTCCATACCAAGCGCTTCTGAAAGTCGGCTCCCTTCAGGTCGACCTCAATCTTGTCCAACCACTCCTGAGTGGTAGGCGCCGTAAACTCAGTAAAGAGTTTTTCTTTGTTTGCCATAAATGTATTTATTATATAAGTTGTTTTAAGTTCCACTTAATTGACTGCAAAGATACAAACTTTTTATTCAAAATGGCTAAATGAATTGTGAAAGAAATAAAAAATCGGTTTTTATTCAAAATAATATGCACAAAATCGCTCATATTGCGCAAAAAATCGCTAACTTTGCACGCGATTTAGAGAAGTTTGGTTTGTTATGGAATCATTTCAATGGTTAAAAGACCTCTTTACGACGACTGACTCAGTAGCGCATATCACGTTGCTCTATGCGATAGTCATCGCCATTGGCGTGTATTTGGGTAAAATTAAGATTTTTGGCGTTTCGCTAGGAATCACCTTTGTATTGTTTGCTGGTATCTTGGCAGGACATATTGGATTTACGGCTCCTACCTCCATTCTGACATTCGTTCAGGACTTCGGGCTGATCCTCTTCGTATTCATGATCGGTCTGCAGGTAGGTCCTGGTTTTTTCGAGAGTTTTGGTACTCAGGGTATTAAACTCAATGGATTGACAGCATCGGCTATTCTGCTGAACATTCTAGTGATGTTTGCATGCTACTATATCTTTTTCGACACCAGCAACAAAGCTAATCTGCCAATGATGGTAGGTACACTTTATGGTGCAGTGACCAATACTCCTGGTCTCGGTGCCGCCAACGAAGCCTTGTCTACAGTTTTTGGTAGCAATGCCCCGCAGATTGCCTCTGCTTATGCCTGTGCATATCCCCTTGGTGTACTCGGTATCATCGGTGCTATTATATTAATAAGGTATATCTGTGGTATCAAATTAGAGAAAGAAGAAGAACAGTTGAAGGCATTGGAAGAAACTAATGTCAACAAGAAACCCTATAAGATGCACCTAGAGGTAACCAACAAATACCTAGAGGGCAAGACATTGCTACAGGTTCACGACTTCCTGAACCGTGACTTCGTGGTGTCACGACTGGTCCATCAGGGTGAACTATGCATCCCTAACCGTGATACCATCTTCCACGAGGGCGACCAGATGCTTATCGTCTGTGCAGAGGCTGACCAGGAGGCCATCACAGCCTTCATAGGTCCGAAACTCGACATCGACTTCGAGCAACAGGATCAGCCGATGGTTTCAAAACGTATCTTGATTACAAATCCTAAGATAAACGGTAAAACACTGGCCTCACTCCATTTCTCAAGTGTTCACGGTGTCAATGTGACGCGTGTGACCCGTCATGGAATGGACATCTTTGCTTCGTCATCACTACCACTACAAGTGGGTGATCGCATTATGGTGGTAGGTCCTGAGGATGCTGTCGACCGTGTGGCCAACAAAATGGGCAACAGTCTGCGTCGTCTGGACGCACCCAACATTGCCACAATCTTTGTAGGAATCTTTATCGGATTAATCTTCGGTATGTTCCCCCTGGCTATTCCTGGCATGCCTGTTCCTGTTAAATTAGGTCTCGCTGGTGGTCCTCTGATTATTGCCATTCTCATCGGACGCTATGGCTATAAGATCCACCTGGTCACCTATACCACCACATCCGCCAATATGATGTTGCGTGAGATTGGTCTGGTACTTTTCTTGGCTTCAGTGGGTATCAAGGCAGGCGCAGGGTTCTTCGAGACGGTAATCGAGGGTGACGGATTACTCTATGTCCTCACTGGTTTCCTCATCACCATCATACCAATCCTAATCATCGGACCGATTGCCCGTCTACGATACAAGTTCAATTATTTCACTATCGCCGGTATGGTTGCCGGTACTTATACTGATCCTCCTGCCCTAGCTTATTCTAACAGCATCTGTTCGAAGGAGGCTCCAGCATTGGGTTACTCGACGGTCTATCCGTTGGCTATGTTCCTGCGAATCTTCACAGCACAGATCATCGTCCTATTCTTCTGCGGCTAGTTTATAATAATACACCAAATAAACAAAAAATGAATAAAATTAGAATCCTGCTTAGCGGTCTTTTGCTGGCAAGTTCCTCACAGATGTTTGGCCAAGGTGCCAAAAACATCCGCATCAACGAGGTACTCACCAATAACACCGCCAGCATTGAGGATGAGTTCGGACAGCGTGAGGCCTGGATCGAGTTGGAAAACACCTCGTTCACGACCTACAATGTACGTGGTATGTACTTTACGACAGACCGCAGTGTCCTCAATCCTCAGATGAGCGTTCCGGAACGTATCAAGCGTATGAGTGTCATCCCCAGTGGTGATTCCCGTACACAGATTGGCGGGCGACAGCACCTTGTGTTCTTCTGTAACTCAAACCCTGCACAGGGAAAGTTACACCTCTCACTGCAGGTTCCACTATCGGAACCCCTTTGGATTGGTTTCTACAATGGTAATGCAACGGAACTGATTGACTCTGTCAGCATCCCAGCCCTTGCTGCAGATCAGAGTTATGCCCGTCAGAATGCACAGACCTGGGCCGTGAAATCAGCGGAGAATGTGACCCCTGGCATTGAGAACTTCATCAAGACCGATGAAACAAAAGATGCCTATCTGAAGCGCGAGGATCCTCACGGGTTTGGTATTACCCTGTTGGCTATGGGTATTGTATTCTTCTGTCTCGCCATACTGTTCTTGTTCTTTTGGATCTTCGGACTGATCATGCGCAACCTTGAAACAGCTAAGAAGGTTGTTAATGCCCAACCCATCAAGCCCATTACTAAGACAGTAGAGGTGACTCACGACCTGGCCCACGCCACAGGAAATATCCTACAGGACGGTCTGAAAACGAAAGGAATCGACAAAGAAGTCTACATCGCGGTTATCTCCATGGCTTTGAAGCAGTATCAGGACGATGTCCACGATGTGGAAAGCGGCGTTATCACCATCAAATCGAAAGAAACAGGATGGAGCGATGAGTCCAGTCAGATGACCCACTTCTCGACCCCAGTCATCCCCACTCAGCATAATGCACCACATATTCCAACAACCCCACAAATCCATTAAGGCATATGAACAAGTATCAATATAAAGTACAAGGCGTCGATTACGACGTAGAGATAGAAGAAGTAGAAGGCAACGTGGCCAAGGTGAATGTCAACGGCATACGTTTTGATGTAGAGTTAAAACAGCCTATTAACGCCACCAGTACTCTGAAGAAGGTACACGTCGAGGCACCAAAACCTGTGGCTCGTCCAACCGTAACTCCTGCAGCCGCTCCTGCAGCCGACAAGCCTATGGCTGCCGGAACAGGTTCCCATGTGAAAGCTCCTCTGCCCGGAACCATTACTGAGATTAAAGTGAATATCGGTGATACAGTGAAAGTGGGCGATGTGGTTTTAGTGCTCGAGGCCATGAAGATGCAGAACAACATCGAGTCGGAATACGAGGGCACCGTCACCTCCATCACCGTCAAACAGGGCGAATCCGTCATGGAAGGCGCCGTTTTAATGACAATCGGATAAGCTATGGACTTAGGACAATTCATCATACAGAACTTCCATGAGTTCCTCACATACACGGCATTCGCCAATGCCACAGTGGGAAACCTCATCATGATAGCAGTGGGCGCCTTCTTCATCTGGCTCGCCATCAAGAAGGACTTCGAACCACTGTTGCTCG
>JAEENF010000088.1 GCA_016283605.1 Prevotella sp. | reverse complement strand
TTTTTTAGTAATTTTGCGCTCAAATCAAAGAAAAGACTTTATGGAATATATGTCACAGGAAGGCTACGACAAACTCGTGGCTGAACTCAAACAGTTGGAGACGGTAGAGTTGCCTCAGGTTCGTGAGGCTATCGCAGAGGCCCGCGACAAAGGCGACCTGAGCGAGAACTTCGAGTATCATGCAGCGAAACGCGAACAGTCGAGACTGTTGGGGCGAATCAGATTCAAACAGCGTGTGCTAGAGAACGCACGAGTCATCGACACATCGAGACTCGGCGCTGACAGTGTGGGACTGTTGAGCAAGGTAGAAATGACAAATTTGGGGAATAATGCCCGCATGACCTATACTATTGCCAGTCCTCACGAGGCGAACCTACGTGAGGGGAAGATCTCCATCAAGAGTCCGATTGCCCAGGCGCTGCTGAACAAAAAGGCGGGAGACGTTGTGGAGGTTCGCGTTCCTGCAGGACTCTTGAAACTCAGAATAGAGAAAATCAGCCTCGCTTGATAAATAGTGTGGCGAGGAAGCCAATAAGGAAGATGGTGGAGGTGCCTAGAACGATGGCGAGGTAAGAATGGAGATGGATGCCTGGGAGCGACCAAAGGTCGGCAAGGGAGATCCACGCGATAACCAACACTCCCGCTACACAGCCCAAGAAAGCTGCCAGACGATTAATCTTCTGCGGAATACAACCTAAAAGGAAAAGCCCCAACATACCTCCAGAGAAGATGCTCGAGAGTTTCCACCAGGCATCGATGATGCTCTCCACACTAAGCATGGCAATGGCCACAACAATTCCCAGAAGACCTACAGCGACACTCGAAAGTCTCAGTACCGTCAGTTCCAGTTTCTGATGTTTCTGATGATCGTTCGGGTCATGATGCGTGATTTGGTCCTTCACCTTTCTGACACCGAGGAAGAAAGGACGGACGTAATCCGTGAGGATGATGGTGGCCGCACTCGTGACAGACGTCGATACAGTGCTCATACCTGCTGCAAAAATACTTGCAATCAGCAGACCTCGCAGCCCCACCGGCAATTCGGATACGATGAAAAACGGAAAGACGTAATCAGGTTTCGCAGCGATATCTGCTGGAAGGAGTTCAGGACGGGCTGTATAATAGCTGTAGAGCACCGTTCCAATAAGGAAAAACAATGCCGAGACGGGGATAAAAAGGTATCCGCCGAAGAGGGCTGAGAACTTTGCATCACGATTGGTCTTTGCCGCATGATAACGCTGTACGTAGTTCTGGTCGATGCCATAATTCTGAAGATTTATAAATATACCGTAAATCAAACAAACCCAGAATGTTGACTTAGTCAGTTCAAGTGAAAATTCACCTAAAGAAAACTTATTTCCGATTGGCGAATTCACAGCCAGTTCGAAAGCCTGCGTCGGACCTTCCGGCATACGGAAAAGCAAGAGTCCCAGACAGAGAACTGCACCACCGATGAGAATGATTCCCTGGATGGCATCAGCCCAGATGACAGCCTTCAGACCACCCAACATCGAGTAGATAATGATGCCGATGGAGGTCAGGATAATGACCATGTGGATGTCCCACCCCATGAGGATGTACATCGGTACAGCCAGAAGGTAAAGGATAGACCCCATACGGGCAATCTGCGTGAGAAGGTAACAGGCAGAGGCATAAAGACGCGCCCAGGCGCCAAAACGCTCCTCCAGGAAGGTATAGGCAGACACCGAACCACTACGGCGATAGAACGGCACGAAGTATTTTGCAGCGAAGTAGCTGGCGATGGGGATGCTCAGTGAGAAGACAAAGGCATTCCAGTCGGCGGCGAAGGCCTTGCCCGGATATCCGATATAAGAGATACTGGATACGTAAGTGGCAAAGATACTCATACCAACCACCCAGCCAGGGATGCTGTGGCCTGCAGAAGTGAATTCGTCTGCAGAACTGCCTTTTCTAAAGAAACTGCAGCCGAACACCACTACGCCAAGAGTGAATACTAGGAAAATTATAAAGTCTATTGTATGCATAGTTTCCCGTTAATGATTGGCAGAGCGGCAAGAGCTTGGCGGATGCGGTCGCGCTCAGGTGCTTCAAACTTATAGAAAGGCGAAGCGACGAAGTCGTTGTTGATGATACCCAAAAGCGAGAGAGCACATTTCAAGCCCTTCAGATAACTGGACCCATGCTTACCAACAGTATAGATAGAAGTAGAGATTTGCATGATAAACTGTTGCAGTTGACGTACACGCACGAGGTCACCACTGCGCGCAGCATCGTACATCGCCACATATAGTTCTGGAAACATATTCGCACCACCGTTGATGCCACCATGAGCACCCATCAACACACACTCGCCGGTAATCTCTTCTGGACCTACAAGCATCGCGAAATCCGGACGTTCCTGCATCTTGTACATCACGGACTGGAAGTAGACCGCATTAGCCGACGAGTCCTTGAAGCCAATCACCTGAGGGTTCTGGGCGATACGACGAACGGTGTCAGGTGCAAAACTCACTTTTACATGAGAAGGCATATTATAGAGGAATACCGGCAGTGACAACTGGGGCACTAGTTCCTCATAGAACTGCGCCAGTTCGGGTTGCCCTGTGGCGAAGTAATACGGGGGAGCACTCACGACACCGTCGGCTCCACAATCGGCCGCCACTCGGGCCAGACGGATACTCTCAACAATACTCGTGTCGGTGATGCAGGCCAACAACGGCAGACGGCCTTTATTGATACGGCAAGACTCCTTGATCATCTGTTTACGGACATCGTAGCTCAAACTCTGTTCCTCGCCCGTTGTGCCGAGGATGAAGAGGCCGTGAACGCCACCGGCGATGAGATGTTCAATGAGACGTTCGAGACTCTCGATATCAAGGGTCTCATTATCTTTCAAAGGTGTCACGAGGGGTGGAATAATACCACAAAGGGGTTTGTTTTGTATCATGTCTATCGTATTTTGTTTCTGTTATGACGCAAAAAAGTTGGATTTGTAATGCACAAAGGGTTACAAAATAATTTTACTTGCGTCTATTTATAAATTATGCACGTGTATGAAGAAAAGGTTTTTGACGATTAGTCTGATGACCCTGTGTTGTATGGGTGGATGGGCTCAGAAGGAAGTCACTACCCAACGACAATATCTAAGTGGTCATGGTTGCGACGATATGGTGCAGTGGGACTTTCTATGTTCGGATGGTCGTAATAGTGGTAAGTGGACGAAGATTGGCGTTCCCTCATGTTGGGAACTGCAGGGTTTTGGCACTTATCAGTATGGTATGCGTTTTTACGGCAAATCTACGCCAGAGGGTATTGCAGACGAGAAAGGTAAGTATAAGACGGAGTTTACATTACCTCAGGAATGGGCAGGTCGTCAAATTCAGCTCGTCTTCGAGGCAGCATTTACTGAAATCCATGTTGAGATAAATGGTCGTAAGGCTGGCAATGGTACCTATCAGGGAGGCTTTACACGGCATACGATAGATGTTTCTGACCGCGTGTTCTTTGGTTCGAAGAAGAATCGTCTGGAGGTAGAGGTGCTGAAGGAGAGCACCAATCCACAGGTGAACCTCGCTGAGCGCAGGGCTGACTACTGGAACTTCGGTGGCATCTGGAGGCCTGTATTCATCGTCAGCAAACCTGCTCGGAACATACAACGTATGGCGATAGATGCCAAGGCTGATGGTTCCTTTACGGCTGATGTCTATCTGAATCGTGCTGTCAATGGGGCTAAAGTGAGTGTCGACATCATCGATGCCAATGGGAAGAAGGTGGCCACAAGTCCTACCTATATCATTGCCAGTGACAAAGCAAAAGTGGAATTCCGTACGGAGAACCCCAAACTTTGGAATGCGGAACAGCCTAACCTCTATACGGCAGTCTTTACGTTAAAGGACGCAGAGGGTCGTACCCTCCACATAGAGCGCCAGAAGTTTGGGTTTCGCACGATTGAATATCGCCATACCTACAAAGGCGATAAGGAGGATGGTGTGTTTATCAATGGGCAGAAGGTGATTTTCAAGGGCGTCAATCGTCACTCCTTCCGTCCTGAGAGTGGTCGTACACTCTCGAAGGCAAAGAATATTGAGGACGTACTGCTGATTAAGAGCATGAATATGAATGCTGTCCGTCTGAGCCACTACCCTGCCGACCCAGAATTCCTGGATGCCTGCGACTCGCTGGGTCTCTATGTGGAATGTGAACAGCCAGGGTGGCATTGGGCACACGAGACGATTGCAGGTTCGCAAATCGTAGAAGAGATGGTGACACGCGACGTCAATCATCCCAGCATCATCTTCTGGAGCAATGGTAATGAAGGTGGCTTTAATTACGAACTTGAGCCAGTATTCGCGAAGTTCGACCCTCAGCAACGTGTGGTACTCTATCCTTGGGCTAATCGCAATGGTTTCGAAACCAAACACTATCGTTCATGGGGCGAAACGGCAGACTACATGCGACAGAAGGAAATCTTCATGCCTACCGAGTTCCTGCATGGCTTATACGATGGCGGACATGGTGCAGGTTTGAAAGACTACTGGAAACTAATGATGAGCAATCCGCGTTGCGCTGGCGGTTTCCTATGGGACTTGATGGACCAAGCAGTGGTTCGTACGGACCAAAACGGCATTCTTGACCCGGTGGGCAACTTCGGCTCTGATGGTATCGTTGGTCCTCACATGGAGAAAGAAGGTTCGTTCTATACCATTCGCGAGGTATGGAGCCCTGTGCAGGTCTTGTATTTTGACAGTGGCGCCTTCACCATCCAAAATTGCTATAATTTCATCAACCTAAAGGACTGCAAGTTCAGCTACAGACTGCTCAAGATGCCTGATCATGGAGCGTCGGAGGTCAAGGTTATCAAGGAGGTGAAACTTCCTTCGCCAGATGCTGCACCTGGGGAAAAAGTCAAACTAAAAATCGAAAGGACAGATGCTGATGTGATTGAGTTGACAGCTATCGACCCGTATGGAAAGGAAATCTTTACGTGGAGCCACAAACATACGACAAAGGTTGGCAGCTTCAATAAGTCACATCTGAAAGAGAACACACAGAAGTATTCTTATACAGAGGACAGCAACCAGCTGTTGGTGCAGAATGGCAATCGCCAATATACCTTCAGCAAGAAGACTGGCAAGCTGATGGGTGTCAGCGTGAACGGCAAGAAATTGTCGTTCAGCAATGGACCTCGTTTTGTGGCTGCCAAACGTGCTGACCGTTCGCAGGATGGTTTCTATAATCATGACGACAAGGAGGCTTTCCAAAAGAAGACGCAATACACAGAATATCCTGACCAAGGTGCTTTCGAAGGCTTTACCTTCAGCGACAGCACGCTGGTAGCCAACTACCTGCATGGTTCTATCAATCAGGTCACTTGGTGTTTCCTCGCTGATGGCGGAGTGTATATGAATGTCGACTATTATTTCAATGGTGTCGTCGACCTCATGGGCATCTGCTTCGACTATCCTGAGACAATGGTGAAAAGCAAGCAATGGGTGGGCAAAGGGCCCTATCGCGTCTGGCAGAATCGTCAGGAAGGTCCACAGTATGGTCTGTGGCAGAACGACTATAACGACCCCATTCCTGGCGAGTCGTGGGAATATCCTGAGTTCAAGGGCTATTTCTCGAATGTCAACTGGATGAAACTGAACACCAGCGAAGGAGCCATTGGCATCGAACTGATGACAGGAAAGGTGGGCGTCTATACTCCTCGTGATGGCCGCGACCATATCCTCTATACCCTCCCAGAGACAGGCATTTCTATTCTTAAGACCATTCCTGCTGTTCGCAATAAGGTGAACACCACAGACCTGAATGGCCCCAGCGCTCAACCCTATTGGAGCAAGGGTAAAGGAAGCATCAACGCCATTCTAAGATTTGAATGATATGAAACGACTGACCACACTCGCTATTGTACTGTGCCTCGCGATT
>JAEENF010000087.1 GCA_016283605.1 Prevotella sp. | reverse complement strand
ATTTGATACCGTAGTGGATATCCGTCTGAAGAAGTTTACGGCCCAGATGGATATCGATACCGCCTTGACGAACAATAGAGTACAATTAGGCGTGACCGATCTGGTGCGAGCCGAACGGATGAAGAAAGAGGGCGCAGATTTGGAATATCTGGCGATGACCAACGCCTATTGGCAACTCATCACCAACCGTGTGGCCCGTATTACCGATCTGAAACATCTGGATGATAAAATGTTGGCGATGACGCGTTATTCTGTGACGGATATGTTGGGCGAACTTGCAGTAGATAGTGCCAAACTGAAACCAGAACAAGTGTTCCGTATTCAGATCAATGATGTCAATGTGCGATTGAAGATGTTGGAGAACAACGAGATGGATGCCCTGCTGATGACCGAACCTCAGGCAGCTCAGGCTCGCTTGCTGAAACATAAGGTATTGTTAGACTCCCGTAAGATGGATCTCCAGATGGGGGCGATCGTGATGCAGGGCAAAGGAATGGACGACAAGAACCGCAAGCGCCAGATGGAGGTCTTCATAAAAGGTTACCAAGCAGCCTGCGACTCGATTAATACCTTTGGCATAGCCCACTATCGTGATTTGATCGTGAAATACTGTCAGGTGAAGTCCGAGTCTGTTGAATTATTGGATAAGAATAAGTTTGTTGGCCTTGCAAAACCCCGTCAACAAGATATCGAACGGGCACAGAAGTGGCTCTCGAAGAAATAATACAGCATGGAAAACGGCGATTTGAAGAACGTATATTCGAGTCTTTGCCAAAGGAATCTGGCTGGGGCTGTGTCGGCGATGGAGATATATCTGTCGAAACGCAACAGTCAGGCCGATCAGGACCGGCTCTATGCTATCAGTTCTGACTTTGAATTGATGACCGGCTACTGGAAGCGAGGCTTTAAGGATCCCCAACTCCCTTCGCTCTATACGGCTCTCTTGCGCAGGTTATATGTGCTTTACGCTAATGTCTCGTTGAATGACGCCGTAGGACAGTCCACGTTTCTCTCGTCGGTCTACACCCGTCTGCATATTTCGGCGCGCGACTGGTCGTTTCCGGCCTTGCGTGATGCTCTGGAGACCTTCGTCTCGGAGGTGGCGATGTTGGAACTGGAGCCCGAACATCTTCGTGTCGACAAAACGAAGAAGCTGTATGACAGCCATCATCTGATGATGAGCGAGTGGTTTGATCGCCTGTGGCTGTCGGCATTATGGACGGATGCTCAGGCGTCGGCGATGGAAGAAATTCTGTTGTCGCCAACCATCGAGAGTCGCGACCAACAACTGATGGTTAGTGCGATAACGATGGCATTGCTTAGAAGCTATGACAGTGCGAAATTCCGTACGTTGCTGCATGTCTATCGTCAGACTACCGACCCCTATGTCAGCCAGCGTGCGCTGGTAGGCTGGACGATGGCGCTGAAACATGAGATCATCACGTCACTCTACCCTGAAGACCTTCAGGAGATGGAGGAACTGCTGGAGGATAAGGCCGTTTGTCAGGAACTCTTGGAACTGCAGCATCAGATCTATTATTGCATCAATGCCGAGAAGGATAATCGGATGATACAAGAAGAGATTATGCCCGATCTGTTGCAGAACAGTAAACTAAAACTGACTCGTAACGGTGTGGAAGAACTTGAGGAAGACACCCTGAACGACATCCTTCACCCAGATGAGGAGGAACGTCGGATGGAACAGTTGGAGGAAGGCTATCAACGTATGCAGAATATGCAAAAGCAAGGTTCGGATATCTATTTTGGCGGTTTCTCTCAGATGAAACGTTTCCCTTTCTTCCAGGAGATCGTCAACTGGTTTGTACCCTACTATCAGGACCATCCGGGTATTGCTGATGCCGTTCGGAATCTGCGGAACAACCGTTTCCTCTCGGCGATGATGAATATGGGTCCCTTCTGCAATAGCGATAAATATTCTTTCGTACTTGCTTTTTCACAGGTCATTGTTCGAATTCCTCCAGAGATGCGTGAGATAATGGAAAAAGGCGAGGCTGCTATCTCAGAAATGAACACAGAGAATACAGATAATACAGCCTTTATCCGTCGCAGCTATCTGCAGGATCTCTATCGGTTTTACAGGTTATATCCTTACCGTTCGGAGTTCCATAATCCCTTCGAGCCTTCATCACGTCTGTTCTTTGCCAACAGCATCTTCCAACATACCCATCTTGAGCCTTATTTCAACGATATTGCAGCTTTCCTCATCAAACAAAAAAGAGAGAAGGATGCTTTCTGTGTGTTGAGTAACTGTGGTGAAGCTCGTCGTGATTTCCGTTTCTATATGATGGCGGGTTATCTGACCTCGAAGTATGGCAGTCCTTTAGCTTTCTCTGATGAGGGGGTAGTAGGCTGTTACCAGAAAGCGCTGACCCTTAAACCCGATGACGATAAGGCTATGCAGGGATATGCGAGAGCACTCTTCAACGAAGAACGCTATGAAGAGGCGTTGGAGGTTTACAATAAACTGTTGGAACAGCAACCGGATAGTAAGAGTTATCTCTTGAACCGAGCCGTCTGTCTGACGAAGATGTCCCGTTATCAGGAGGCGCAGAAAGATCTCTTCCGACTGAATTACGAGATGCCCGACGATCAGCAGGTGAATCGTGTGTTGGCCTGGACGCTGACTTGCGATGAGAAATATGAACAGGCTATCAAGATCTACTCACAACTGTTGACCGACCATCCGCAGCATGAGGACTTGTTGAACTACGGCTATTGTCTTTGGCTGAATGGTCAGGTGGGTGATGCGGCCGACTGTTTCCATCGTTATCTGAAAGAGACGAATGCCGATCCTTCTGTGATTTTGCAGAACGAGCTTGAGTTGCTGACGGAAAAAGGCATCACTGAGCCAGAGATGCAGATGATGCTCTACTTGCTCTGATCTTCTCCTTGACTTTCTCGTAGATCCAGATGCCGAGTAGGGGCAGACCTACTCCGGCGATGGTGTAGAGTACCCAGAAGTAATCCTCCTGAGAGTGGTCGTGAATCACCATGTGACAACCGATCTGTCGGATGTCGAGACCATAGTACCATATCTTCAGCAGACTCACCGTTTTATAGGAGATGATATGGAAGATGAAGATATAGAGCGTATGGTCGCCGGTATATACGAGGAACCGTTTGAACCAGTTCTGCCCTTTATCTATCCAGCAGCTGATGTTGTAGGTCATCAGGAACCCGAGGGTAGCTGGTATCGGGAGCGACAAGAACTGCTTGAAGGTCGACCGCCAGTTCATGTTGGCCGTGAGATACTTGGAGAACAAGAATACGACGACGGCGAACAATAGTGTCGTCCAGACAGCGGTGTAATACTTCGACATCAGACGGTGATAGCCATCGACATACTGCCGGAAGATAAATCCCAGACCGAAGAAGAAACAGCCCATCATATCGCGATAGCCACCTTGTACGAGCGAGATGACCCTCAGCCCTTCCCACGTCTTCCAGCCACAGAGCAACAGCATGATCAGGCAGATGAGATAGGGCGTTGCGTTAGTGTTAACCCATCCGACTCGGCGGGAGAGATTGGAAAGCCCCAGGTCTATCACCTTATATATAATAAGGTATAGGATACTGGCCACAAAGAGTCCCCTGAAGAACCAGAAAGCGCCACACAGGAAAGCATCATAGCCCCCCATTGCCGTGAAGATGGTCCAGAGGTTCTGCTGCATCTGATGTGCCGACCAGGGATGCAGCACACCACCTGTCTCATTGCCGTAGACCTCATTCAGGATGCCGATGTCGAACATCCAGTTGTGGAGGATCAGGAAGAAGACGGCCCACTTCACAAAGGGCCAGTAGAGTCCCTTGATGCGTTTCTTGACGAAGGTGGCCTCGTCGGTGAGGTATTTCTTGGAGAAGAAGAATCCTGCGGTGATAAAGAACAGGGGCATGTGGAACTCGAAGATAAACTGACAGAGCCATCCTGGAGCTTCTGCATGGGCAATGACCATCAGGATGATGGCGATACCTTTGGCGATGGAAATAGTCGTGTTTCTCATAGCCAGGGTCTTAGGAGACTGCCGAACCACCCTCTGAACTTCTGCCAAGGTGTACGGAATCGGTCCCATTCCTCTTCGGTCAGCAGAACGCTCTTCTGTGTGTCCCTGTCAAACATGTCATCGAGTTCCTTCGTCGTTTCCCGATTCACGATGAGGGCGTTCTCTTCGTAGTCGAAGCGCAGACTGCGGGCATCGAGGTTCGTACTTCCTACCGTACAGAAGCGACCGTCGACCATCATGATCTTCGAATGGTGGAATCCGGGTTGGTAGAGCCACACGTGAGCGCCGCGTTTCATCATCTTGTGAGCATTGCGGTAGACGACATCTGGTGTAAGTGGGATATCACTCTTCGCAGAGACCATGATCTCGACCTTGACCCCCCGTCCGATGGCTCGTTTCAGGGCCTTCTTGACAGAAGGGATGAGTGTAAAGTAGGGATTGATGAGCTTGATGGAGTCCTGGGCATCGTCGATAGCCTGCACATAGAAATGGCGCATGATCTTATTGGTGGTACGGGGCTCGCGGTTGATGATACCTATCATCTTGTCGCCGACAGGATGGCCACGATAGTATTTTTTGTCGGTGATGTCTTCCTTCGTCGCTTTCTTCCAGATGCGGGCGAAGATGCGTTGCAGCTCGTTGACGGCCGGTCCCTCGATCCTACAGTGCATATCGCGCCATTCGCCCACCTGTTCCGTACCTACGATGTAGTAGTCGGCCACATTCATACCTCCCGTATAGGCCGTCTCACCGTCGATCACCACAATCTTCCGGTGGTCTCTCGGCCAGATATGATTCACCCAAGGGAAACGGATAGGGTCGAACTCGATGATGTTGATACTGTCGGCATGAAGTTTCTGCAGATGTTTCTTCCTCAGCGGCTGGTTGTTCGAGTCATTGCCGAAACCGTCGAACATCGCCCGTATCTCTATACCTTCCTGACGCTTCTCCCTCAGCAGGTCGAAGAGCAATGACGCGATGGAGTCGTTGCGGAAGTTGAAGTATTCCAGATGGACACTGCTCTTGGCTTTACGGATAGCCTCAAACATATCGGCAAACTTCTCTTTGCCCGACATCAGCAGTTTGACGGAATTCCCCTGCGAGAACTCTACCCCCATCTCCTGCATCTGCGTGACGATGAGGGAGTCGCTGGACTGGGCGGAGACGGAAATAGTGAATAGTGAATAGTGAATAGTGAATAGTAGTGGCAGAATGCTCTGCCACCACTTATTATTTTTCACAATTCTCATTTTAGAGTTTCTCAAATTCTACTTTCTGTGTTTGAGTCTGTATTCGAGCGGCGTCATTCCGAATTTCTCCTTGAAGATATTGATGAAGTTCTCAGCCGTCATGAAGCCAACGTTCGTCGACAACTCACTCATATTGATATTCGTGCGCTTCAGCAGGATACATGCATGCTTCAGTCGCAGGTCGCGAATCAGTTCCGCAGGCGTCTTACCGGTCAGGTTGCGCACACGGTGGAAGAACGGTACACGTCCCATACCCATAGCTGCCGCCATCTCTTCGAGACTGATCTGACCACGACTCATGTTCTGCATCACATACTGTTCGATGTTCTTCATCAACTGCTGATCCATCATGTCGAGCATCGAGTAGTCTGAGAGATCCTGTTGCATCTCTTCTTCGGTGAGCTGCTCAATCTGCTGAGCCAGTTCGTTGCCTGGTGCCACGCTCTGTCCCTTCTTGATGGTGGTATCTACCTTGTTGATCGGATCGTCGGCATCCACGATGTCGTTGGCGGGGTTATAGCTGCCCATATCGTCATAACTCTCTGTGGCGGTCGTCATACTGGCGTTGCGGTCCTCCAGCATACGGGTCTCAGCACCTTCGATGAGGTTGCTGTCCATCTCGATCGGTCCAAGACCGAGGGTCTTGTTGAAGCGCATCACAGCCTCCTGCATGTTAAACGGCTTCGACAGATAGTCGTCGGCAGAGAGGGTGATATTCTGTTGACGCATATCCTGAGGCGTCAGAACACCTTCGGTCATCAGCACGAACTTCGTCTTCTGCGTGATAGTGTTCATCTTCAGCTGGTTACAGAGCTCGCTACCGGTCATTCCCGGCATATCCTGCTTACAGATGACGAGGTCTGGACGCATCTCCATCAGGTCATCGGCTGCCTTCTCGATGTCGTTGTAAGCGTGGAACGCATAGACATACTTCAGTCTGGCGGTGGCGAAACGCAGGAAGTCTTCGTTGTCGTCGATCATGACGACAGAGAACTTCATGGTCGGTGCATCCAGTGCGGCCCTCGACCTCGAAATCTCTGAAGTGAGTTCCTCGCTGGCTATCTCCGGCAGTTCGATCTCCCCCTTGCCGTTGAGCTCCAGACGGTCGTGAACCACTGTCTTGGCCTTCTCCTCAGGATGCTCAAGGTTGGTCTGCATATCGCTGACACGTGTGATGATCTGCAGCATCTGAGAGTGGAGGGCATTCAACTGCTCGCGCTCCTCAAGGGTCTTCTCTTTCTCTGACAGGTTTCCGATGATAGAGGTCATACGGGCCATCGGCTGACGCAGGTCGTCGCTGGCGGCCTTGATCTCCTCGCGCTGACGCATCAACTGGTTGATGACGGCATTCTTACGGGCCTTGATGGCCTTGATCTGCTTCATGCCGATACGCCAGATGTAGATGATGAGGGCCAGAAGGATGACGTAGGCCAGGATCATCCACCAGGAGAGCAGCCAGTGGTGCTCGATGGTGATGGTGAGTGTACGCTCCTGGTTGCTGACCGCACCTTCTGCACTGACAGCCTTGACGTGGAGAATGTAGGTACCGCTCTTCAGGTTCTGGAAGGTGACACCGTGAACGAGGGCGTTACCGTTTTTCCAGTCTTCGTCCAGACCTTCCATCCAGTACATGAACTGCAGACGTTCGCTCTGGTTGTAGTTTCCTGCACCGAACTTCACGGTGAAGGTGTTCTGGTCGTGTCCCAAAGTGATCTTACTGGTCTCGTTCATGGCCTGATTCAACAGTACCCGACCGCCGTAACTGTGACCGGTCATTACCTCTTCCTCACCGAGGTAGAACTGTGTCAGCATCACACGGGGCAGGGCATCGTTGTCGCTATTGCTTTTCTGGAGAACCCAGTTGATGCCATACAGACCGCCCAGGAGCACATTACCGTCTTTCTTGGTGATGATGGCCCCGTGGTTGAACTCGTTGCTCTGCAGACCGTCGGCAGTCGTGTAGTTGTAGAGTCCCAGGTTATAGGTACCGTCCTCATGGTTGCGCTGAACCACCACACGGCTCACACCACTACTCGTCGTTACCCAGATATTGTGGTTCTTGTCTTCTGCAATACCGCAGATGTTATTGTTACAGAGTCCTTGCTTCTCGGTCAGATAGATCAGGTTGTCGGTCTCCATATCGAGAATATTCAGTCCTTCGCGAGTACCTACCCAGATCAGATTACGGGAGTCTTGGAAAATCTGCGTGATGTAGTTATTGGTGAAGGGCTTGATATTGTTGGAGTTTCCGGTCCAGAGTTTGCTCTCCGTCGAGGAGATATTCAGGATCACCAGTCCTTCGGCCGTTCCGATCAGAAGATTGTTGTTCTTGCCGTTATTATTGTAGAAGAGGCTGGTCACGTTGTTGGTATGCAACTTACCGTTCTCGCGGGTGTAGGGTGAGAAGGAGTTCATCCTGGGGTTATACACCTGCAGACCACCGTTGGTGGCAATCCACAGGTTACCGATCTTGTCTACGCAGAGGGCGTTGATATGGTCGTCGATGACCGTTTTCAGACTGTCTTTGGCGAGTGAGAAGATGGTCGACGTACCGTTTTTGATCTGTGTCAGACCGTTGCGTTTCGAACCTACCCACAGGCTTCCGTCGGGGGTGATGGCCATACACGACACCTTCAGACTGGCCAACGGTCCATGATAGCCGATGACACCCTTGTCGCTGGTACCATACCAGATCTTTCCGCTGTCGGCTTGGGCGATGGCGGTGATGTCACCGATGCGGTCGGTACCGAAACGGTAGATGTATTCGCCGGAATAGGCCACGCCCGATTTCTCCGTTCCTACCCACAGCAGGTCGGTATCGTCCATATAGAGGCTCTGGATGCTGATGTGGTCTTTCATTACCCGACGGCTGTTGATGCTCACCGGATGGATGCTGTCGATCTGATGGGTGGCGAGGTCGTAACGGAGCAGACCCAGCTGGTCGGTACCGATCCAGAGGTTGCCTTTATGGTCATCGATGATACCGTTGATGTTGCGGTCTACACCGATGCCGGTCATACCGAGTCGTTCACCGATGGACGTATCCCATTCGTTGGTGCTCTTGTTGTACTTGAACAGGGTGCCCTGACCGTAGAGCCAGATGTTGTCCATCTCGTCGGCATAGGCTTTCAGCGAGTTGGTCTTCCTCAGCTTGCGTTCTGCGATCTCGTTATTGCCCCAGACGGTATGCTGCTGGTTCATCACGTCACAGCACACCAGTCGTCCGTCGTCGTAGACGATGATGGCACCGTCCTTACACTCGCTGATATCACACATCGTGCCTTGCGGTACACCGTGCACGTCGTCGGTATTCGGGAATTCATAGAGCAGTTGCTGCTGCATGTTGTAGCACACCGCGCCTTTGTTGGGGATCACACCCCAGAGGTTCTTGTGCTGGTCGACATAGACGATGGCCGGAATGGTCTCAATACCCATGCGTGCGAAATACTGTTTCATGTCGCGTTCAAAGGTCTCCGTCTGCGGATGGTATACGCAGTAGCCCGAGGCCGTCTGCACGAGCAGGTTACCGTCGAGGGTCTCCTGGATGGAGTTGATGTAACTGTTGGGCAGCGAGTTGCCGTCCTGCGAGTCACTCTGGAAATTCCTGAACACGTAACCGTCGTACCGATAGAGTCCGGCAGGCGTACCAAACCACATGTAGCCCTTGGAGTCTTTCAGGATACAGTTAATCTGACTGCTGGTAAGGCCGTTTCTGGCATCCAGTGTCTTGAACAGATAGTCTGCTGCGACCACCATCGGTAGTGCGAGCATCAACATGAAAATCAGTTTCTTTATCTTCATACTAGTTCACTTTTCATACTTATATCATACACGCATAGTGGTCGACGACACCGAGAAGGCGGTTGTCATCATCGACGACCAACACAGAGTGTACTTTATATTTGTTCATAATCCGTTGAATTTCTGTAATCTTCGTGTCCTTCCTGACGGTTTTCGGCGTACGGGTCATGATGTCGCTCACCGTCTTGTCGAAGAACTCCGCCTGCCATTTCTCCATCGCCCGTCGGATGTCACCATCGGTGATCAGACCCACGATCTGATGGTCTACTTCTGCGATACCCAGTCCCAGCTTGCCTTTGCTCACCAGGATGATGGCTTCGCCGAGGTGCATCTCCGGCGGCAGTACGGGCATATCGTCCGAACGCATTACGTCCTGGGCGGTTGTCAACAGTCGCTTACCCAACTCTCCGCCAGGATGGAACTGGGCGAAGTCGCGCGGCTGGAAGTTGCGCTTCTCGATGAGGGCTATCGCCAGTGCGTCGCCCATTGCCAGCTGTGCCATCGTCGAACTGGTGGGAGCCAGGTTCATCGGACAGGCTTCTTTCTCTACGCCCACATTCAGGTGACAGGTCGAGTATTTGGCCAACAGCGAATTGGGGTTGCCGCTCATGCCGATAATGGGGATCTGCATGTGCAGCACCATCGGGATGAAACGCAACAGCTCGTCGGTCTGACCGGAGTTGCTGATGGCCAGCACCACGTCTTCGTGAGCCATCACACCGAGGTCGCCGTGGAAGACGTCCAGGGGGTTGATGAAGAACGAGGGCGTACCTGTCGACGAGAGGGTAGCGGCGATCTTCGCACCGATATGTCCGCTCTTGCCGACACCGGTGACGATGATCTTGCCCGTACAGTGGTACATCAGTTCCACCGCCTCGTCAAAGCGTTCGTCCAGCTGGGGAATGAGTCCCAGCACGGCACCGGCCTCGTCCTTAATGCATTGTATGGCGTAGTCTCTTGAAGTCATCCGATCAGTTGTTTTATGAGTCCGTCGAGTTTGTCGAGTTCCAGCATGTTCGCGGCGTCCGAGAGCCCTCGGTCGGGGTCGGGGTGTACCTCGAAGAACCAGCCTGTGGCTCCGAAGGCCTTGGCGGCGAGCGCCATCTGCGGTACGAACCGCCGGTCGCCTCCCGTCTTACCGTCGCTGCCACCGGGTCGTTGTACGCTGTGGGTACAGTCCATGATCACCGTCGGCACGATGTCCAGCATGTCCGGGATATTACGGAAGTCCACCACCAGATTATTGTAGCCCATCATATTTCCGCGTTCGGTCAGCCATACTTCCTTGGCGCCGGCCTCGCGGGCTTTCTCTACGGGATACCACATGTCCTTGCCGCTCAGGAACTGGGCTTTCTTGATGTTCACCGTGCGTCCGGTCTTGGCGGCGGCCACGAGCAGGTCGGTCTGCCGGCAGAGGAAAGCGGGGATCTGTAGCACGTCGCACACCTCCCCGGCGGGCGCTGCCTGCCAGGCTTCATGGATGTCGGTGACGATCCGCAGACCGAATTTCGCCTTGACGTCCGACAACATCTGCAGTCCGCGCTCCAGTCCTGGGCCGCGGAACGAACGTATCGACGTGCGGTTAGCCTTGTCGAACGATGCCTTGAAGATGATGTCAGTACCGTATTTCCCGTTGATTTCCACCAACTTGCGTGCTACGGTGTCCAAGAGTTGCTCAGACTCGATGACGCAGGGACCGGCGATGATCGTTGCTTTACTCTTCATATTTGCTTTGCAAAAATACGCAATTTATTTATATCCACCAAATTTTTTATAAAAATTTCCTACTGCAGCAGCAAATTATTCACTAATAAGGTGTATGTCTCGTTGTGGGAACGGAATCTGTATGCCGTTTTCGTTCAGCGTGTCATAGACGCACTTCAGCACGTCGCTGACCACATACGACTGTTTCGGCGCATCGGCCCACACAAACAACTTGAAGTTGATGCTCGAGTCGGCCATCTCTGACACCACGCTCTTGACCTTCTTCGTCTTATCGATCCACTTGTGGTGCATATCGTTGACGGCGGTCTCTACGAGTTCCGTCACCTGCTTCAGGTTCGAGCCGTAGGCCACACCGAAGGGCACCACCACGAGCACATAACCGTGATTGCGCGTCAGGTTCTTGTAGTTCTTCGAGAAGAGCTGGGCATTCTGGAAGGTGATGACCTCACCGTAGAGCGACTCGATGACCGTCGAGGTATAGCTGATGCTGGCCACCTTACCCATCGTTCCGTCCACCTGTATCCAGTCGCCCACCTTGATGCGTCCGGTCATCAGCGAGGCACCGTAGTAGATGTTCTCGATGATGTCCTTCGAGGCGAAACCGATACCGGTAGAGAGACCGCCTGAGATTGCCAGCAGCCAGGAGACGCTGATATGCAGGTAGGCGAGTGCCGCCAGCAGCCATACACCCCAGATGATGAGCTGCACCACGTTCTTGCCCATCACGGCCTTGCTCTCTGCCGTTGTCGGGTCCTTCGTCTCAAAATGCAGGCGCATCAGACTGAGGACGGTCTTCGAGATCCAGGAGAACAGGAACCACGAACTGATGACGACGGCCAGTTTCACGATGCTCACCTGGAGGTTCTTCTGGTTGATGAACTTCTCGTTGAAGATGCCCTTACACATGTCGCTGAGGTTGAAAACGTCAGCGGCCCAGTAGATACTGATCATGACAGAACAGACGATCAGCACGGGTATCACCACTTTGTGGATCAGCGTCAGGAACCAGGTCTGGGTGACGGGTTTGTCAGCGAAGCCGTGCTTCTCCTCGTACATCTTCAGGTAGTCTGAGATACAGGTGATGGTGAGGATGCAGGTGAGCTGCATGATCCACCAGATGAGCAGCTGTACGGCCAGCAGCGTGTAGCCGGCCCACGAACAGATGGCCGAGGCGATGAACACCGTCAGCGAGATGTAGGTATAGAACATGTCCGAGCGCGGTATGTTCTGGTTGTGCCTTCTCACCTGCAGCCACTGCCAGATCATACAGCCCAGCAGGATAGGGGGGAAGAAGATGCTCACCAGCTCACTCGGAATGAGGATGATTCGGAAGGTGATGACGACGAATCCGATCGTCAGCAGTGGGGCGTAGATGCGGAAGGCACTGTGTATCTGGTCGCTCTTCACGCGCAGCAGCAGCGAGATGAGGATGACGGCCAACAGCCACAGGTACTCCACCAGCAGACCGCTGGCCATGATGAAGAAGTTCTGTTCGCTGTAGTGCCGCAGCAGTCCCATGATGATGGCCAGGGTGATGGCTGTGGTGGTCCACATGATACTCGACCGCTTCTTCAGGAACTCCTCAGTATGCAGCCGTTTGGGCATGAAGCGGAAGGCCAGCATGTTCAGCCCGATGGCGATGAGGGCGTAGAAGCCGATGGCCATAAACAGTCCGATGATCCAGTAGACGTTCCAGTCCGACTTCTGGCTGTCCTCGTCGGTGGTGTATTTCTTCGTCACCACCTCTTTCATCATCTGCCACTTCTGCCTGAAGTTGCGGATGATGCCGAAATAGGTGTCGCCGCCGTTCACGAAGATGCTCGTCTGAATATCGTAGTAACGCTTCTGGGCGTAGTCGTTCATGTGCTTCAGCCGCTGCTCGGTCATGTCGTAGATGCGGATGTAGTCGGCCATCTGCTGCGAGTCGTCCTCCAGTGTGCGCTTGATCACGGTGGCGAGGGTCAGACAGACGCTGCGGTCTATCCTCGCCTGTTCGCTGAGGCTGTTCAACGGGGTGGTCGACAGACTGTTGATCAGACTGTCGTAGCGGGCGATGTCACCGCTGGTATTGTTGATGAACTCGCGGAAGGGCAGCTGCTGCCGCTGGAACTGCTGGTACTGTTCGGTGGCCTGATGACAGGCGTAGGTCAGGTCGAAGAGATACTCCTGCTTCTGCGAATAGAGCATCAGGGCGTTCTGGTTCGACTGTTTCATCGTCTGTGTCAGACTCTGGAAGACGGCCTCGCGCTGTTGCTTGCGCTGTTCGCGCTGCGAGGTCAGCTCCTGATAGTACTTCGTCAGCTCCGACCGCAGGATCACCAGCGTCGAGTCGAGGTTCTTCTCCTTCAACACGGCTCCGGCCTCCAGCGTCATCCCCAACAAGAGGATGATAATGATGACATATTTTTTCATTTTCTATCTTTTTACCTTCTCTTTGGCGTGCAAAATTACGAAGAATTTCGTAAATAAGCGTAATATTCTGCCGAAATCGTATGGTTTTAGCGCTTTTTTTCTTACTTTTGTACCTTGAAATCAAAAATTACGTCAAAAATATGATACTTATAGCAGATAGCGGCAGCACCAAAACCGATTGGGCAGTTCTCACTTCTCAGCCCTCAATTCTTCACTCTTCACTCTTCACTCTTCACTCCCAAGGTCTGAATCCTGTCCATCAGTCTCGCGATACCATCCTCCAGATTCTCCGTACCGAACTCCTTCCCCAATTCGATGCCTCTGAGGTCTCATCTGTCTTCTTTTATGGCAGTGGTGTTCGTCCTGAACTCGAGTCGGTGATGGCTGACGTTCTGCGTGAGGCCTTCCCTCAGGCCGAGACCGTCGAGGCGCATAGCGACCTGCTCGGAGCAGCACGTGCCTTGTGTGGTCATAACTATGGGATAGCCAGTATCTTAGGTACGGGCGCTAATTCTTGTCTTTATGATGGCCAGCGGATTGTCCAGAACACGCCGGCGATGGGTTATATCCTCGACGACGAGGGTAGTGGAGCCGCCCTTGGCAAGCGTTTGCTGCATGATCTCTATAAGGGTGTTTTATTGGAAAAAATCAAAAATGCTTTCGAAACAGAAACGGGTCTTTCGTTGCCGGAGATTATCGATAAGGTCTACCGCCAACCGCTGCCCAACCGTTTCCTGGCATCGCTCTCAACCTTCATCCATCGCCACCTTGACGAACCCGATGTGCGTCAGATGACGGTCGACAGTCTGGCGGAGTTCTTCACGTTCAATATCGTACCTTACCGTCGTCCTGACCTCCCCGTGTCGTTTGTCGGCAGCATCGCCTTCTTCTTCCAGTCCGAACTGCGCGAGGCCGCTGAGCGTGAGGGTTTTGCTTTAGGCACCGTCCTCCGCAGCCCCATCGAGGGCCTTATCCGTTATCACAGCGTATTGTCGAACTCGATCACGTGGTCGGGTTTCGGCGAGTTTTAGTAGTCATTAGTCAATAGTCATTAGTCAATAAGGATTCCGAAGGTACTGTCATTTACTCAACTATAATATAAATTAAAATTTATATTATAGTTGTTCATTTTGATGGTATCAAAAAACGTTAATGACTAATGACTAATGACTAAAATGACTAGATTATTGTGATTTTTTAAACTGGTATTAAAATATGCTTTTAATTTAATAAAAATCGGAGATTAATTTGAGTAAAATTGTCGTTCGGCGGCTCGTGGGCGGGAAAGTATATTTTTAATGGTTATTAACATGAAATATGTTTGAAGTATCAAAATATCTTCGTACCTTTGCATTGTCAATCAGATGAAGCAAGCGCGCGGCTTTCGGAAGAGCGACAAGAAAACAATTTTTAACCATTTTAATTAACAACAATTTATTAACGTTTTAAACAAAAGAAAGGATTTCAAAATTAATGCATAATTAATAATGCATAATATGATTAGCCTATGAAGAAGAAGATTATTGAGATTGCGGTGAAGATGATAGTAGCTGCGCTCACGGCATTCGTCACAGCGATTACGACCACGAGTTGTATGGGCTACGGCCCCTTCTGAACGAAAAAGGAGCATCCCAAGTGGGGTGTTCCTTATTAGTTGTTGGCAATGTTACTGCCGATAAAATAATACTACTGTTTTAGTGTTCGTTGATGTTATGTTAATGTATTTTATTGAATGTTCTGATTTTCTCCAGCATGGTGGAAGACCAGGCGGAGTCGCCCGCTATCTGGTAGCGAAAATGTCCCGTAGCTGAGGGGGTAAAGATGGTGACACATTCGGGGGTGACAGTCAGGGTGCCGCGTTCGGAGAGCGTGAAAAGATTGTCGCCCTCGACAGCTTGAACGGTCGGCATCACGTCCCACATGCGCTGGCCCGTGTCGCAGCCGCAGGTCATATACACTTGTTTGATAGGGTGGGCGTCCGTCCATGACACATCACCGATAACTTGTTCAGGCTTGTAATCCACAGTCTGTCCCGCCTCCATCGGCGAGAACACCATATCGACATCTGTTGGCCAACGGCTGAAGAATTCTTGTGCGAAGTCGGCGCCTTGTGCAAAGTTAAAGTCAGGTTCCTCGGCCTCGCCAAACACGCCGCCTTGCATATAGATGCACTTAACCTTCCGTCGCACCAGTTCTACACCGTTGAGCGGCGAATATTCGTCGCCTCCCGACTGTAGCAGCTGTGCCAGACAGGTGACGAAGCCGGTACATACAATGCTTACCGAGTGGTCGGGCTGCGTGGCTAAGAGCCGACGGTAGAGCTGCCAGCCGTCGGGTAACGTGCTATAGTCTGTGACGGTACGGTGAAACATGGGCTGTCCATTACCATCCAGCATATCTGCAACAGGTGCATAGTCTATCCACACCACAGGGTTGTCGATGCCCTCACGGACGAGTCCGATGGGCACATCCCCGTGACCAAAGTACGTGTTCATCACATCTGTAAATACGGCGTTCTGTTCGCCTTCGCGGTCTACCACCACACCCAGCAATCGGCAAAGTCCCTGCTCCTCGTAGCGGTAGAGCATCTCCAGTGCAAACAGGTCGTCGGTCGAAGAACCGATGTCGGTGTCGAGTATTACCAGCGGCATACCCGTATACTCCTGAGGACTACCAGAATTATCCCTGTTACTACACGACATGAAAAGCATCATGCCGAAAAGGGCAATGATGGTAACGTGTATCCAGTGTGTTAACCTTTTCATAATTAAATGTTTTTAGTTCTTGAATAACGTATTTTATCACGCTACAAAGATACACATTATTTTTTAATTCCTGCACCTTTCATCGAAAAAATAGCAGAAAAATGCTTTTCTGAGTAATGCCTATCACTCGGGCCTGGCCCCAGCGATAGCAACGGGGTGCTCCTTAGTCTTTTTTGTTAAACTAACTTAAGTATTTGATATAAAAGCGATAGGATAAGGGAAAAGTACCTAACTTTGCAGGCGGAATGAAGAAGTGCAGTCATATCATGTTGTCGCTGCTGCTTTCGATGACGATATTGTTTATCGGAAACGGCGTGAATCTCCTGCGTTGTGCGCATACGGGCTCGCTGAAGGTGATGACCGTGTTCAACAGCGGGGCGATGGACGGCATGAGCTGTAACATGAACGCCGACTGTATGTCGCTGGAACATGTGGAGCTGTCGCCGACGAACGTCGCACAGACCTACAGCTACGACTTTCACGTCTTCCAACCCCTGCTGGCCGTACTGCCAAGCCTTGTCGCAGAATGGCTGGTCACTACAGAGAACAAGGCTGAGGTTCAGTTTACGCCGGAGGTCTGGAAAAGTCCGCCCCGCGACTATCTGAACCTGATTCAGGTGCTGCTGATTTGAGGTTGATATGATGCTGTGATCTGGGGATGGCCTATGGCTGTTTCCGGACGATTTATACTATCATATTAACAACAAAGCATGACACAATGAAACGATTTTTGACAGGCATCGTTATGATGCTAAGCCTGTCTGCTTACGGACAGGATATCGACGCGTTGCAGGCCGATACGGTAGCCGACAAGGCCGTAGACCTGCAGAACGTGACCATTACCTCGCGCCGTTCGGGAACCCGTAGGATGATGGGGGCCGTGAATGGGGTGATGATCAACCGCGAGGAACTCTTCAAGGCCGCCTGCTGCAACCTCGGCGAGAGCTTTACCACGAACCCGAGCGTAGACGTGAACTACAGCGACGCCGCCACAGGTGCCAAGCAGATCAAGCTGCTGGGACTGAGCGGCACCTACGTGCAGATGCTCACCGAGAACTTGCCCAATTTCCGTGGGGCAGCAGCACCCTTCTCGCTCGACTACGTGCCCGGTCCCTGGATGAACAGCATCCAAGTGTCGAAGGGCTCATCGTCGGTGCGTAACGGCTATGAGAGTATCACAGGACAGATAGACATCGAGTATCTGAAACCCGACAATGACGAAGGGGTGACGGTGAACCTCTACGGCGGCACACTCGGAAGACTGGAGGCCAACGCCGATGCCAACGTCCATCTCGACGATAAGTTGAGTACGGAGGTGTTGGCGCACTATCAGGATGACTTCGGACACCACGACGTGAACGACGACGGCTTCCTGGACCAGCCCAACGTGCGCCAGTGGAACCTGCAGAACCGATGGAAGTGGAAGGGGGCGCACTATATGTTCCACGGTGGACTCGCCCTGGTGAAGGAGAAGCGCGAAGGCGGTCAGACGCACCATACGGCACCCGACGTGCACCATCTATATAAGATAGGTGTAGAGACCGACCGCTATGAGGGCTATATGAAGCACGCCTTCATCATCGACCCCGAGAAGGGTACGAACATCGCCCTGATGGGTAACGCCTCGATGCACCTGTTGGAGGCTAACTACGGCGAGAAGCACTACAGCGTGAACCAGAAGAACGCCTATGCGCAGCTGTTGTTCGAGACCAACTTCACGGAGCATCATAACCTCTCGACGGGTCTCTCGCTGAACTACGACTATCTGACGCGCGACGACAAGGAGACGACGCCCGGAGCGTATGTGCAGTATACCTATAATCTGAATGACAAGGTGGTGGCGATGGCTGGCATCAGGGCCGACCACAGCAGTCGCTACGGCACTTTCGTGACACCGCGATTCCATCTGAAGCTCACGCCCAGCGAGATCGTCAGCCTGAGACTTTCGGCAGGCAAGGGCTATCGCACTGTGCACGCGCTGGCAGAGAACAACAACCTGCTGGCCAGCGGACGACAACTGGTCGTTGACGATCTGGAACAGGAGCGCGCCTGGAACTACGGTGTCAGCAGTTCATTCTATATCCCCCTGTTCGACAAGACCCTGAAACTGAATGCGGAGTACTATCACACGCACTTCAGTCAGCAGGCCGTCATCGACTACGACAGCAATCCCAACGCGATCCTGATCACCAACCTTGACGGGAAGTCGTACTCGAACACGGTGCAGATAGACGCCACGTATCCCATCGTCCAGGGACTGGAACTGACCGCTGCCTGGCGTTGGAACGACGTGAAGTGTACCTATGGCGGCGAACTGATGGAGAAACCGTTGACCAGCCGTTATAAGGGTCTCGTCACCGCCAGCTATAAGACGCCACTCGGCCTCTGGCAGTTTGATGCCACCCTGCAGCTGAATGGGGGAGGGCGGATGCCAACACCCGTCAACGGCCTCTGGGACGAGCGCTTCAAGGCCTACGAACAGGTGTCGGCACAGATCACCCGTTGGTTCCGCCACTTCTCCGTCTATATCGGCGGTGAGAACCTGACGGGCTTCCGTCAGAAGAAGACCATCATCAACGCCGAAGACCCCTGGAGCGCAAGCTTCGATCCCACGATGGTGTGGGGACCCGTTCACGGACGGATGTTCTATGCGGGCATCCGCGTGAATATCGGAAGACTGTAATAATGCATAATTAATAATGCATAATAGAAACAAATTAAATATAACGATTATGAAGAAAGTATTAGTATTGAGCGCCATGATGCTGACCGCAGTGGTCGGACTGGCCAAGGACATCAAGACCGTAGTAGTAACCACCCAGCCGCAGATGCACTGCGCCAGCTGTGAGAACAAGATCAAGGGCAACCTCCGTTTCGAGAAGGGTGTCAAGCAGATCGAGTGTAACATCCCCGAACAGCGCGTCACCATCACCTACGATGCCGAGAAGACCAACTCGGAGGCTATCATTAAGAGCTTCGAGAAGTTCGGATACAAGGCTGAACCGGTGAAAAACGACGGAAAAAAGGCCGAAAAAGCACCAAAAAAGGCCGTAAAATAGTCAAATACCACATTTATGGTATATAGAATGCCGTAAGGATGGGATTGTGGGGTTGCCGAAAACGCCGTACCTTTGCACCCAAGAAAATGAAGAGTGAATAGTGAAAAATTTGCTACCGCTGTAGATAATATGTCAAATTTAAAATAAAAGAAAGGATAAGATTATGACAAAGATTGCAAAGCAGCTGACCGAGCTCGTCGGCAACACCCCACTTCTGGAGCTCAACAAGTATTCACAGGCAAAGGGTCTGGAGACCCCAGTGATTGCCAAAGTAGAGTTTTTTAATCCTGGCGGCAGCGTAAAGGACCGTATCGCACTGGCGATGATCGAGGACGCAGAGCAGAAGGGTATCCTGAAGCCCGGAGCCACCATCATCGAACCCACATCAGGAAATACGGGCGTAGGACTGGCACTGGTATCTGCCGTCAAAGGCTACCATCTTATCCTTACCATGCCTGAAACCATGAGCGTGGAACGCAGAAACCTCGTGAAGGCCTACGGTGCTGAGGTGCGCTTGACCTCTGGTAAAGACGGTATGCCTGGTGCCATCCGCGCCGCCGAGGAGTTGCGCGACAGCATCCCCGGAGCAGTGATCCTGCAGCAGTTTGAGAACGCCGCCAACCCCGCTAAGCACTATGCTACCACGGGTCCGGAGATCTGGCGCGATACCGACGGACAGGTGGACATCTTCATCGGTGGTGTAGGTACTGGTGGTACGATCTCAGGTACAGGTAAGTATCTGAAGGAGCAGAACCCCAACGTGAAGATCATCGCCGTAGAGCCGAAGTCGAGTGCCGTACTGAACGGTCAGCCCAGCGGTCCCCATAAGATTCAGGGTATCGGTGCGGGTTTCATCCCCAAGACTTACAACTCTGACGTCATCGACGAGGTCTTCGACGTGGAGAACGACGACGCCATCCGTACGGGTCGTGAGATTGCACAGTCAGAAGGTCTGCTGGTAGGTATCTCGGCTGGTGCAGCGCTCTTCGCCGCCATTCAGGTGGCCAAACGTCCGGAGAACAAGGGTAAGAAGATCGTGGTGCTGTTGCCGGATACCGGTGAGCGCTATCTCTCTACCGTGCTCTACGCCTTCGAGGATTACCCACTTTAATCAACAAAAGCTTTCAAGAAGTCAGGGTGCACAGGCTTTGTGCACCCTTTTTGTTGTCGTTTTGCAGATTTTTCTTACTTTTTGTCGTTTATTTAGTAGAAAAGTTGTAAATTTGCACCCGCATGAACCAAAATCACTTAAATTTCAAACAATGACAAAATGAGAAAACAAAGTTTCATGTGGCGTACACTGGCAGTAGCTCTGGCAGTGTTCAGCAGTGTCTCGGCAATGGGACAACAGAAGAAAGACGGTGAAACCGATTGGATGAAGGATTTCACGAGTCGTATCACTTTTAATGGTTACGCACAGGGCGGATGGAGCTATCAGGACCCCAATAGTGTGAAGACCAACAGTTACAACCTTAAACGCACGCTGCTATGGGCAAAGGCACGCATCACTGACCGCTGGTCGTTTATGTTTATGCACGACTTCTCGAGTGTGGTTCAGGAGTATTACACCGATTACAGAATCTCCAACGACAAGTCGCTGACCGTCCGCTTCGGACAGTTCAAGCACTCGTACACGATGGAGAACCCCATGTCGCCGACGCAGCTCGAACTGATCGACGTCTATTCGCAGGCCGTGCTCTATCTGGCCGGTGAGGGCCCCGATCCGCTGAACGGCGTGAACTACGGTCGTGATATGGGTATCGATATCTATGGTGACCTTGCGAATGGTCTGTTCCACTATGATCTGGCACTGATGAGCGGACAGGGCATCAACCGTAAGGATCTGAACAATCAGAAAGACTTTATCGCCAAACTCGAGGTGAAGCCCTTCGACGGTCTTCGTATCGTGGGTTCCGGCTATCTGGGCACGGGCTGCGCTGTGGGAACGGCCGCATGGAATCCCGACATCAAGGTTGGTGATAACTATACGCGCAACCGTTATAGTGTAGGTGCTGAATACAAGACAGCGCCCTATTCTGAAGGTCAATATAAGGAGGCCCGTCCAGCCAGCATCCGTGCTGAATGGCTCGGTGGTAAGGACGGTGAGGTAGGTTCTCGTGGAGGATATGTCACCACTTGTATCCCTGTGGCTGGTGCCCTCGATGTGGTGGCCAGCGGTGAGACCTTCGACCGTAATACGAAAGTCGACGGCTGGGATCAGACGAATCTCACCATCGGTCTGCAGTACTGGTTCTATAAGAAGTGTCGTATGCAGTTGCAGTATACGCGTTGTCTCTGTGGTGAGAACATCAGTTCTAAGGACTATAACTGGATTCAGGCCCAAATGCAGGTCGCTTTTTAGTGAATAGTGAAAAGTGAATAGTTATGATTATTAAGGTTTTATTGACGATAATTTTCCTGATTGTGATGGTAGGCGTGGGTGTCTATTCACGCAAGCAGGCAAGCAGTGTTGATGGTTTTGTATTAGGTGGTCGCGCCGTAGGTCCCTGGCTCACGGCCTTCGCCTTCGGTACCTCTTATTTCTCGGCAGTGGTCTTCGTGGGCTATGCCGGACAGTTCGGATGGAAATACGGTATGTCGAGTGCGTGGATCGGTATCGGTAATGCGATCATCGGTTCGCTCTTGGCATGGGTGATCTTAGGTCGTCGCACGAAACTGATGACACAACATATCGAGAGTCGTACGATGCCGGATTTCTTCGGCACACGTTTCTCGGATCAGGGTCTGCGCGTAGCGGCCTCGATCATCGCCTTCGTGTTCCTGATTCCTTATACCGCCGGTGTCTATAGCGGTATCTCCCGTCTTTTCGAGATGGGCTTCGATATCCCCTATGAGTATTGTGTGGTCATCATGTCTATCCTCACGGCTGTCTATGTGATCATTGGTGGCTACAAGGCAACGGCTATGAACGACTTCATCCAAGGTATCATCATGCTCTTCGGTATCGTCGCCGTGATCCTCGCCGTCCTGAATGCGCAGGGTGGTCTGACGGCTGCCATCGACAAGCTCGCTGTGATTCCTTCGGATGCTGATCCGACGGTGAATGGCGGCTTTGCCTCGTGGTTCGGACCTGATCCGTGGGGACTGTTGGGTGTGGTCATCCTGACGTCGCTGGGTACGATGGGTCTGCCTCAGATGGTGGGTAAGTTCTATTCGATCACCGACGAGAGCGCCATCAAGCGTGGTACCGTCATCTCGACCATCTTTGCCTTCATCGTCGCTGGCGGTTGTTATTTCCTCGGTGGCTTCGGCCGTCTCTACGAGCCCGTGATCAATGAGGCGACAGGTAAGATCGCCTTCGACTCGATTGTGCCCGCTATGCTGATCACATTGCCCGATGTGCTCATCGCACTCGTGGTGTTGTTGGTGCTTTCAGCATCTATGTCGACGCTGGCTTCACTGGTGCTGACGTCTTCTTCGACAATGACCCTCGACCTGATCTATCGCGACAAGAAGTCGTTGCCAGGCGAAGTGGAGGATGGAACCATCGACGATATCGTGGCTGAGAAGATCGAGCGTCGTAAGGTGGTGGTGATGCGTGTGTTGATTATGTTCTTCATCGTCATCTCGCTGCTCATTGCCCTGAATCCGCCTACGTTCATTGCCCAGCTCATGGGTATCTCATGGGGTGCTCTGGCTGGTGCATTCCTCGCACCGTTCATGCTGGGTCTCTACTGGCGTGGTGTCACCACAGCCTCTGTCTGGGCCTGCTTCATCTGGGGCGTCGGTCTGACGGTGATTAATATGTTGGCCGGTAATCCCATCAATCCTATCAACTGCGGTGCTATCGCAATGGTGGGTGGATTCCCTGTCGTCTGGATCGTCAGCCTCTTTACAAAGAAGCTTCCTCAGCAGACGGTTGACACGATCTTTGAGTGTTATAAGTAGTTTGCAACCGAGTTGCAGAAAATGTGCCGTATCTTTGCAGTCGAAAAAGATTAATAAAGCAAAGATATGGCACATTCTCATGAACATCAACACGAACACGAGCACTGCGAAAGTTGTTCGCACGAGCATCATCACGAACATGACCACGAAGGTCATGAGCATCATCATCACGAGCACAGTCTGAAGAAACAGCTCTGGCTCATTATCACGACCGTCATCCTCTTGATCATCGCTGTTCTCATCGAGCGCAGCTCTAATGGTCAATGTTCAATGGTCAATGTTCAATTATCCAAGTGGCAACTGCTACTCGTCTACCTCGTACCTTATTTAATAATAGGCCATGAGACGCTGCATGAGGCTTGGGAAGGAATCATGGAGGGCGAGGCCTTCAACGAGCACTTCCTCATGTCCGTCGCCACCATCGGAGCCCTCTGTATCGGCTTCCTGCCTGGGGCAGAGACGGAATTTCCTGAGGCCGTATTCGTGATGCTCTTCTTTCAGGTCGGTGAGCTCTTCGAGGGCTATGCCGAGGGCAAGAGCCGCGACAGTATCGCTCATCTGATGGATATCAGGCCAGATGTGGCGCATGTGGAAAGGAGTCAGGAGGACGTTAGCCCTGAGTCCGTTGGAGTGGGGGAGATTATCGTGATTCGTCCTGGTGAGAAGGTGCCTCTGGATGGTGTGATCATCGAGGGCTCGAGTGCCTTGAATACTGTTGCTCTGACGGGTGAGTCTTTACCTCGCGATGTGAATGTCGGCGATGAGGTCATCTCCGGTTGTGTGAATCTCTCTGGTGTGCTGAGGGTGCGTACCACGAAGGCCTTTGGCGAGAGTACCGTCTCGAAGATCATCAGTCTGGTGGAGAATGCTGGTGAGCGTAAGTCGCAGAGCGAGACCTTCATCACCCGCTTTGCCCGTATCTATACCCCCATCGTGGTCTTTGCCGCTCTGGCCTTGGCCATCCTCCCGCCGCTCTGGCTGTCGCTATCCTTCTCGCCCCTCACTATTCACTATTCACTCTTTACTCTTCACTTCCCCACGTGGTTGTATCGCGCCTTGATGTTCCTGGTGGTCTCTTGTCCGTGTGCCCTTGTCATTAGCGTTCCCCTGACGTTCTTTGGTGGTATCGGCGGTGCATCGCGCAAGGGTATCCTGATCAAGGGAGCCAACTATATGGATGTCTTGGCCAAGGTCGATACCGTTGTTTTCGACAAAACCGGTACGCTGACGCATGGTCAGTTCGCCGTTGAGGCCGTACATCCTGACAGCTGCGACGAACATCAGCTATTGCACCTCGCTGCCCATGTGGAGCACTTCTCCACCCATCCCATCGGCGCTGCCCTGCGCGATGCCTTCCCTGATGAGGCTACGGATGGTTGTCAGGTGAGTGATGTTGAGGAAATAGCTGGTCATGGCATCCGTGCGAGGGTAAAAATGTTCAATGGTCCGCTCGGCCGAAGGACGCTTGCTACCAACGGGACGCAAGAATGGTCAATGGTCAATGTTGGTAACACGAAGATGATGGACGCCATCGGTGCGAAGTGGCACGATTGTCATCACGTCGGTACGATTATTCATGTTGCCATCGACGGTCAGTATGCAGGTCATATTGTCATCAACGATCAGATCAAGTCCGACAGTGCTGAGGCCATTGCCCAGCTCCAGACGCTTGGTGTCTCGAAGACCGTTATGCTCACAGGCGACCGCAAGGAAGTGGCCGACCACGTGGCAAAAGCGCTGAATCTCTCTGAATATCACGCCGAGCTTCTGCCTGCCGATAAAGTGGCTCAAGTAGAACAATTGAGAAATTTCGCCTTCGTGGGCGATGGCATCAATGATGCACCGGTGCTCGCTCGGGCTGATGTGGGTATTGCGATGGGAGGTCTGGGTTCTGATGCAGCCATCGAAGCTGCTGATGTGGTGCTGATGGACGATAAGCCCTCGAAGATCGCCCTTGCTATCCGTATCGCCAGACGGACGCTGAAGATCGCCCGTCAGAACGTGAGTTTCGCCATCGGCGTCAAGGTCGCCGTACTCCTTCTCGCCACTTTCGGTTTCGCTACGATGTGGCTCGCTGTCTTTGCCGATGTGGGCGTCACCGTTCTCGCCGTTCTCAACGCCATGCGTGCCCTGAAGGTGTGAATGGTTAAAAAAACTTAGCATCGCGAAATTCTTCACGCTTCGCGCCTTTCTCTTCACTTTTTTTCGTATCTTTGTCGGCTGAATACGGAGAAAAGATGAAGAGATTAAGACGTTTCTTGCTTATTATATTTGCAGTTATCGTTGTCCTGTTCTCGTTGACGATGGTTGTTTTCCACAGCAGCTATGTTCAGAACAAGATTATCGGTATGGCTACAGAAGCCCTCTCCAAGGAACTGCAGACAGATATCCAGATTGAGCATGTAGGTCTTAATCTCCTGGGACAGCGCGTCAGCATAAAAGGTGTGCGACTGAAGGATCAGCATAA
>JAEENF010000086.1 GCA_016283605.1 Prevotella sp. | reverse complement strand
CTTCCCTGAGCAGTGTGGTTGGTATAACCTCTATACAGGCGAATATACTGAAGGTGGTCAGCGCTTGATTGTTGATGCACCATACGAGCAGATTCCTGTCTTCGTGCGCGAGGGCGCCATCATCCCCTTTGGTCCTGAGATGGAGTGGAGCGATGAGAAGCCTGCTGAGCTGATAAACCTCTACATCTATGCTGGCAAAAACGGCGCCTTCCAGCTCTACGAGGATGAAGGCACCAACTACAACTACGAGAAAGGCAAGTACTCCACCATCGACATTACTTACGATGACACAACGAAGACCGTTAGCATTGGTGCGCGCAAGGGTCAGTTCCCAGGTATGCTGAAGAACCGCCGTTTCAATGTCGTGCTGATGACCAAAGATGCACAGAAACCTCTCAACCTCGACAATCCTGCTGGTAAGATGGTTGAATATAATGGAAAAGCTGTTAGCGTGAATTTATGAAAAGAATCATTTGTCTCGTCTGTGTCCTTTGTGGACTGACAACGATACAAGCCCGTCAGCGTCAGAATTTTGACGCTGACTGGCTTTTTGTTCTGGCCGACTCTGTCCAGATGGCGGAAGTGAATTACAACGATGCTTCATGGCGTCGTCTCGATGTGCCTCACGACTGGGCCATAGAGGGCGACTTCTATGCTGGCAATCCCAGTGGAGCGGGTGGGGGAGCACTGCCTGGCGGCATAGGTTGGTATCGCAAGCACTTTAATCTGGGAGATTGCGAAACAAATATGAAAGAGACGAAGTTCTTCCTCGAGTTCGATGGTGTCTATATGAACTCTACCGTCTACATCAATGGCCAGAAGGTGGGCTATCGTCCCTATGGCTATTCGAGTTTCGAGTACGACATCACGCCTTATGTGAAGGAGGGTGAGAATGTGGTGGCTGTTCGTGTGGACAACTCTGACCAGCCCAACTCCCGCTGGTACTCTGGCTGTGGTATCTATCGCCACGTCTGGCTCACCAAGACAGCTCCCATCCATGTGGCTCATTGGGGCGTCTATGCCAACAGCAGCGTCGCAAAGGGCAAAGGTCGCCTCGCCATCGAGGTTTCACTCGAAAATCTCACAAAAGGGACAGTCCCTATTGTGAGAAATACATTGGTTGATCCAAACGGCAAGGTTGTTGGCAAATCTAGCGGCCTGAAATCTGTCATCAATGTCTCTAAACCGATGCTGTGGTCGTGCGAGACACCAAATATATATAAGGTACGCACGGAAGTGATTCAGGGCGGCAAGGTCATCGACATCTACGAGACTATTACGGGCTTCCGCGATTTTAAGTTCGATGCGAAGACGGGCTTCTGGCTCAATGGCAAAAACCTGAAGCTGAACGGCGTCTGCGAGCACCATGACTTCGGCTGTCTGGGAGCAGCGCTTAACGAGGACGCCCTACATCGTAAACTCACCAAGCTCAAGGCGATGGGTGTGAACTCTATCCGCAGTTCGCACAATCCCCCTGCGCCAGAGTTGCTGAATATGTGCGACACGATGGGACTCATCGTGATGGATGAGAGTTTCGATATGTGGCGACGCAAGAAGACCCAGAACGACTATGCCCGTTTCTTCGATGAGTGGCATGAGCGCGATCTCACGGACCTCATCCTTCGCGATCGCAATCACCCTTGTATCCTCATGTGGTCGATAGGCAATGAGGTGCTCGAACAGTGGTCGAGTACTGATTCCGACGAACTCACGCTTGAGCAGGCCAATCTCCTGCTGAATGCGGCCCGCGATGCTTCGACATTGGCCAAGGACGGTGAGCTGAGTCCTAATTCTCTGTTGACGATACATCTGGCTGACATCGTGAAACGCTATGATACCTCGCGTCCTATCACGGCTGGATGTAACGAGCCCTCACCGAATAATCATCTCTTCAAGAGCGGGGCCATCGATCTGATAGGCTTCAACTATCATCATGAGTGGGTGAAGGATGTACCTAAGAACTTCCCTGACAAGCCCTTTATCTTCTCTGAGAGTGTCTCGGCCTTGCAGACGCGCGGCTTCTACAGGATGCCTTCGGATACGGTCTACAAGGCTCCGAAGCAGTGGTGGTTGCCCTATACCGATCCCAGTTTCATGTGTTCGGCCTACGATAACATGCATGCCTCGTGGTCGAGTACGCACGAGGAGACGTGGGATGTGGTGAAGCATAACGACTTCGTGGGCGGACAGTATATCTGGACAGGCTTCGACTATATCGGAGAGCCTACGCCCTACGGTTTCCCTGCACGTTCGAGTTACTTCGGAATCATCGATCTCGCGGGCTTCCCCAAGGATACCTATTATATGTATCAGAGCGAGTGGACCGACAAGCCCGTGCTGCACCTCTTCCCCCACTGGAACTGGGTAGCGGGCGACTATATCGACATGTGGTGCTACTATAGTGGCGCTGATGAAGTGGAGCTCTTTATCAACGGTAAGAGCCAAGGTGTGCGCAAGAAGACGGAACATACGGCCGAGGGCTGGAAACAAGGCCTATGCACGGAGTATCACGTCGGCTGGCGCGTGACCTTCGATCCTGGTGAGGTGAAGGCCGTCTCCCGCAAGGACGGCAAGGTCGTCTGCGAGCAGACCATCCGTACTGCCGGTCCTCCTGCGAAGATCCGTCTCTCGAAGGACTATCAGGGCAAGAACACCACGTTTATCACCGCTGAGGTGGTTGATAAGGACGGTAACCTCTGTCCTTGGGCTGACGATCTGATTTATTTCATCGGCGAAGGTGATGGCCGTATCCTGGGCACAGACAATGGCTGTCAGACCTCTATGGAGCGCTTCACTTCTCCCCAGCGACATGCCTTCCACGGCAAGTGTATGGTCGTGGTAACAGGCAACGGCTCCATCACCGCCAAGTCGCCCACCTTAGAGCCCACGTGGATAGAGTTCACAGTCAGTCAATAATTATTTCTTGTCTTTGCCGTGCATGCTCTTGACCTTCATGCCCAGTTTGCCTGGCATGATGGCATTGAGCAGGACACCCACAAGGGCAGCGAGGGCCAGACCGGAGAAATGGATGGGTCCAACGCTCACATTATCCTCAGCACCATATTTCACACCAATGGCAATCACCAAAATAGAGGCTGCCACAAACACATTGCGCGAGGAGTTGAGGTCGACGCTGTCTTCCACCAGATTGCGTACACCGACGGCAGAGATCATGCCGTAGAGAATCAGACTCACGCCTCCGATGGTGGCTGCGGGTATCAGACCGATGAGACAGGCGAACTTAGGACAGAACGACAACAGAATGGCGAAGCAAGCTGCCAGACGGATGACGGCAGGGTCGAAGACCTTGGTGAGGTTGAGCACACCAGTGTTCTCACCGTATGTGGTATTGGCAGGAGCACCAAAGAGAGAAGCCAGTGCAGTGGCCAGGCCGTCGCCCATCAGCGTGCGGTGCAGACCTGGCTCTTTCAGGAAGTCCTTGCCTACGGTGGAGGAGATGGCACACATATCACCGATGTGCTCCATGATGGTAGCGATGGCTATCGGCACGATGGCGATGATGGTGGAGATGAGGAAGGTGGAGTCCATATTGTCGAAGACTGCCAGTACAGTCTGCTCGCGGCTGAAAGGCAGGCCGATCCACGCGGCATCGTTTAATGCCGAAAAGTCCACTTCACCCAATACAGCGGCCAGTGTGTAACTGACCAGCACACCCAACAGGATGGGGACAATCCTGATGATGCCCTTGCCCCAGACACTGGTAGAGATGACCGTTATGACAGCCACAAGGGCCAGCAGCCAGTTGGTGGTGCAGTTCTGGATGGCACTGCCTGAGAGCACCAGACCGATGGCAATAATCATGGGTCCTGTGACCAACGGGGGGAAGTATTGCAGAATCTTCTCCAAGCCGAACGATTTGATGAGGCCTGCCATCACGAAATAGCAGAGTCCGGCGAAGAACACACCCATGCAGGCATAGCCCAAGGCCAGCGTCTCACTCATGCCCTGTTCTACGCCCAAAGCCTTTACGGACATATAGCCTCCCAGAAAGGCAAACGACGAGCCGAGGAAGGCTGGTACCTGCAACTTGCTGACGAGATGAAAAACCAATGTGCCGATACCTGCAAACAGCAAGGTAGACGACACGGAGAGTCCTGTCAGTACGGGCACCAGGACTGTGGCGCCGAACATGGCAAACAAATGTTGGATACCTAAGATAATGTACTTGGGCATGCCCAATTGTCTGGCATCGGTGATGCCTTCTTTCGGAGTGATGTTCATATTTTGATTAATTTAATTTCGCTGGCAAAGTTACGAAATTTAAGTGAAAAGTGAATAGTGAATAGTGAAAAATTTGCTACTGCACGGATAAATTATGCATTATGCATTATTAATTATGAATTATTTTGTATCTTTGCACCAAAGAACTTAAAAACTATTGATGATGAAGAAAAGATTGCTTTGTGCCGTGTGTGCGCTTTGGGGTGCGATGGCGGTAAGTGCGCAGATTCAGACGAATGCGGGTGTGCAGTACCTGCAGTGTATGCAAAAGGATATGTCGACGGACTTCTATGACCTGTCGAATACGTATTTCTTCGCGGACAGTCTTGTGAGCTTCGATGCCCAGAAGGGCGAGGGTCTGGTGCAGTGGAAGCGGTATAGGCTGAGTCCGCGACAGGCGTTCAACCTCAATGGCTACTGGCCTGTGCGGATGCAGATGCTGGACTTTCCTGATGCAGCGTATGAGAATGATCCAGCGCTGAAGATCAAGATAGAATGGATAACGCCAAGGACGGCGAGGGTTAGGATGTTGACGACACCCATTGAGCCGAAAAATACTGATCTGGAGGACGTGATGTTTTGCGAGGCCTTTAAGGCGAATCACGGGGACAGACCCCATGATCTTCGCTCCGCTTCTATCACAGGGGTCAGTCCCCATGATTCGCAGAAGGCCATTACATATTCATCGCAGTATGGCAGTATCGAGATCCAGAAGTGTCCTTGGAGGATTGTGGTGAGAGATGCCAAGGGAAAGGTGCTGACGCAGACACGCCATATCATTGACAACGATTCGACGCAGGTGAAGCTGTTGCCGTTCTCGTTTATCAAACGAGGTAGCGACAATTCGCGCAGCATCAATCCTGTGTTCCTGCTGTCGCCAGGCGAAAGGATCTATGGTTGTGGAGAGTCGTTTACATCGCTGAACAAGGTAGGGCAGAAGGTGCATCTCTCCGTCACCGACCCTCAGGGACCTGAGACCGACGGACAGTACAAGCCCGTGCCCTTCTACTTCTCGAATCGTGGCTACGGCATCTTTATGCACACGTCGGCCCCTGTGACCTGCGACTTCGGAGCAAGCTATATCGGAGCCCAGCGCTTGTTTATGGCTGACGAGCAGATGGACTTCTTCGTGTTCTTCGGTGAGCCCAAGGACATTCTGAACGAATATACGGACATCACGGGTAAGAGTCCGATGTTGCCGTTGTGGAGCTTTGGCACGTGGATGAGCCGTATCACTTATTTCTCGCAGGAGGAAGGTCTTGAGATTGCCCGTCAGTTGAGGGCACATAAGATTCCTTCAGACGTGATCCACTTTGATACGGGTTGGTTTGGCGTAGACTGGCAGTGCGACTATCAGTTTGCGAAGGACCGTTTTAAGGATCCCGTCGGCATGCTGAAGCAACTGTCGAAGGACGGCTTCCATACTTGTCTGTGGCAGTTGCCTTACTTCACGCCCAAGAACCGCTTCTTCCCTGAGATTATCGAAAAGGGTCTGCATGTGGTGAATGCCACTGGTGGTATGCCCGTTGAGGATGCCATCCTCGACTTCTCGAATCCTGAGACCGTCAGTTGGTACCAGTCGAAGATCGAGGGTCTGATGAAGCAGGGTGTCTCGACCATCAAGTGTGACTTCGGTGAGGCAGCGCCCTATAATGGTTTCTACCATAGCGGCAAGGGCGGACTCTATGAGCACAACCTCTATCCGCTGCGTTATAACAAAGCCCTTTGGGAAGTGGTGGAGAAGAATCATCCTGGCGAGGGCATCATCTGGGCGCGAAGTGCCTGGGCTGGTTCCCAGCGTTACGCCCTGCATTGGGGCGGTGATGCGGCTACGAATAATATCGGTATGTTGGGCGACCTGCGTGGAGGCCTGAGCTTCGGACTCAGCGGTTTTTCTTTTTGGAGTCATGATATGGGTGGCTTCGTGACAGCCTCGCCCGAGGATATCTATCGTCGCTGGCTGCCCTTTGGATTCCTTTCGAGCCATACGCGAGCCCATGGTGCACCTCCTACAGAGCCTTGGCTTATCTCTGAGTCGTTCACTGAGGCCTTCCGCGAGTGTGCTGAGATGAAATACAAGTTGATGCCTTACGTCTATGCTCAGGCGAAGGACTGCTCAGAACGCGGACTGCCGATGGTGCGGGCCTTGTTCGTAGAGTTTCCGCAAGACAAGGGCGCCTGGCTCGTGGAGGATGAGTATATGTTCGGCAGTCAGATGCTCGTAGCTCCGCTGATGGAGAGCGGCAACGGCCGTGACGTCTATCTGCCGAAGGGCAAATGGATTGACTACCAGACGGGTAAGGTGTATGAAGGTGGCTATCAGACCATCAAGGCAGGCAAGATTCCTGCTGTCATCTTGGTAAAGGACGGCTCTCTGATTCCTCATGCGCCTCTGGCACAACGTACAGATCAGATAGAATGGAACAAGATAGAGCTGAAGGCCTACAAGGCCGATGCCCAGAAATGTAGCGGTCTGTTGTTCAAGCCCGGCGATACTGCAATCCAGCAGATAGAACAATAAAAGTCTCTATTTCTCGAAGTGCTGGTAGTCTTTCAGGCTTCGCCAGTTGCCGCCCCATGTGAAGCCGTGTTGGATGAAAAGCCTGTAACATAGATCGTTGCGGTCAATCTTATAGGGGAAGGTCTTCTTGCGATTCGTGTATTTCCCTGCCGTCGCAGGCTGGACGATGCGTCTGCCGTCTTTCCCCGTCTTTACGCAGGGATTATACAGGGGGTTGATGTCAATGGCCAATCCCTGGGCGTGCTTCGAGAGTTTGTTGGAACCAGCGACTTTACGGTAACAGAAACAGTAGGTGTTATTAGCCCGCATGGACGTTTCATCGTCAGCGCCGTATTCATCGATGAGACGGATGCGTTCGATGCGGTACTTCTGTCGGAACAGCTCCTCAAAGATCTCCTTGAGGTCCTGTGCGATGGACTTGTTACAGATGATTTCCCCTTCGCGGACGATACCCTCGCCATCGTAATGCTGCAGTCGCAACAGCCGCAGGTCGCTGCGTCGGATGGTGGGATTCTCTTTAAAAGACTTCCCGTTGATACGCTGAAAGACCGCATCGCTGATGGGTTCAACAATAAACCTTTCATGGGTTGTCTGTGCCTGGACCCATGAAAGGCTATAGCATAAGAGAAGACTCAGCAGAACCTTTCTCATCGCTGGTTATTGATAATCGCGGACCCTGACGTCGATACCGCTTCCTGCTAGTTTCAACACCGCCTGATTGACTGGCGTGTTAGAGTAGTGATAGGGGAAGAGCACCTTTGGCTTGATGATCTTCGCCGCATTCACCAACTGGTCGATGGTCATCGTGTAGGGCTGGTTACAAGGCAGGAAGGCAATGTCGATATCCTTCACCTCTGCCATCTCAGGGATGTCCTCCGTATCGCCGGCAATATAGATCCGCAGACCGTCGAGCGTCAGGATGTAACCGTTGTCACGACCTTTGGGATGGAACTGCGTATGACCCTCCGTATAGTTGTAGGCAGGAACAGCCTTGAGCGTGATGTCATCACGATAGGTCACGCTGTCACCATTGTTCAGCACCAGACTGTTGCGGAACATGTTGTAGACAGCCAGGTTCGAATAGGTCGTGGTGGCAGGCGTCCGCAGCAGGGTGATGGCCTCGCGCTCGAAGTGGTCGCGATGCTCGTGGGTAATGAGGATGATGTTGGCCTTGGGAAACTTCGAATAGTCCGTCTCTGGCTTCGCACCTAGACCTACGGGGTCGACCTCGATCTCTACACCGTCATAGTTGATTTCGATGCTGGCATGTTTGATACAGGTAATGGTGACTTTCTTACCGCTCTTGGTAGTGAACTCATCCACTTTCTGAGCAGCTGTGCAACTGATGGCTGTCATGCAGCCAAGCAGCAAAGTAAATAAATGATTTTTCATTTTGTTATAGGGGTAATGTGACGATGAATCGGGCACCCGTCTTGTACTCGGTGTCAAGTCTGACAGTGCCTCCCAGACGTTCAGTCATAGAACGGCAGAGTGGAAGTCCCAGACCCAGACCTTCCTTGAAGGAGTCGATCTTAAAGAACCGTTCAAAGATATGCTCTGCCTCGTTTGCAGGAATGCCTTTGCCGGTATCCTCCACTATAAGCGTGAGGTTTTCTTTGTCGGCAGCGACTTTCAATGTGACGGCACCCTTAGAGGTGTTCTTGATGGCGTTGTCTACCAGCGAACTGACGATGCGCTTGAGCATCATCTTATTCGTCGTGATGACATAGTCCTCATTGAGCGAGCTCTCAAAGCGCAGGACTGTTTCTTTGCTGGCAAGGTTTTTATTCTCCTGCAACAGGTCACGGAGTACTTTGTTCAATTCTACTTGATCCTCTTTGACCACATCTTTTGCTGTCTCACTATTGGAAAGCTCCAGCATCTCATCGATCAAGGATGTGATGATGCGGGCATTCTTCTGCATCATATCTGCAATCTTCTGTCGGTCTTCGATACCTGAGGCCAGATCGGGATTGGAGATGACCTGTGCAAAACCGCTGATAATGTTTAGCGGTGTTCGTACCTCATGGCTGACATTCTTAATGAAGGCCGTCTTCATCCTGTCTGACTCCAGCGCATGGTCATAGGCTTTCTTGAGTTGTTTCATGTGGCGACGGCGTGACAGAATGATATACGACAGTGCTGCTACGAGCAAGCCCAGCAGCAGGATTCCGATGCTGAAGACGATGGTCCGGTTATGGGCCGCCTTCCGCTCTATATCATGCAACGTCAGTTGTTCGCGGACACCCGCCATGCTGTTGATCAGGACGACATTATTCGCGGAGTCTTTTTCTGCGGTCTCCTTGCGAAGCGACTCGTAGGCCTCCTTCCATTGTCCTGCTGTCTCATAAATCATGGTAATGGCACTATAGCTATCTTTGCCCAATTCTTTCTTGGCCAGTGCGATGGCTTCGTCAATTTTGCCCGTGCAAGCCAGATAATAAACCTCTATTGAACGGCCGTGAACAGATGACTGACCTTCTTCTACACCCTTGCGATAGGCCTCATAGCCTTCGAGGAACTTTTCAATGTCGCCACTATTAAAGTAGGTGAGGGTTTTGCGGGTCTCGATGTCGAACACGCGTTCAGGTGAGTACTTCTTGGAAATCTCCAGAGCTTTCTCCAACAACTCTCGGGCATACTCGGGATTTTCTTCCATCTCGACGTTGACGAGGTTCATGTAGATGGGTGGCATACTCTCATAGTAGCCGTATTTCTCCATCTGCTCGATGACGTACTTGAAGTTGCGCCTGGCTGCTGCCTTGTTGCCGCAATAACGGTTCAGATGCCCCAGCATGTTATAAGCCATGTACATCTCCTTGTCCAACTTCTTCTCGCGTAGTTCCATAGAAAGATCACGTCCCAGGATATAGGCCTCGTAGATCTTTTGCCGATTCAGTTGGAAGACAATTTCGTTACACCGCTGGGTGTAGTAGGCATGCAAGTCGTTCTTTTGCAGCAGATAGTCTTCTAAATTCTTTACGGCAGGAAAAAAACGGGCGCTGTCGGCATCATTGAAAGCATGGTGCATGGAATCACGCAACTCTAAATAGGTCTTATCGGTCTTGTAGTCAGCTTTCTCTGCTGATGCTCCAATACCAAACCATGCGACAATGCATATTATGAGAATTACTCTTCTACTCATTTATGGTTAAATGACGTTTTATGTTGCAAAGGTAGCTTTTTTTTTCTTTAAATCAAAATATTTTGGTTTTTTTTTGCTTTTTCGTTCACTAAATTGTATCTTTGCAGTATGGATATACATGCAATTGCTTTTTTTCATTCTCCTTTGAAGTCGAAGTTCGGAATTCCAAGACAGAGTGGTCTGGTCAGTGAATTGTCTGGTTACATCGTTTTTGAACCTGAATACCGACGGATGGAAGCGGTGAGAGGACTGGATGCTTTCGACTACTTGTGGCTGATATGGGAATTCTCGGAAAACAGCGAAGCGAAGAAGAGTCTGACGGTACGACCACCACGTCTGGGAGGAAACAAACGACTGGGGGTCTTTGCCACACGTTCACCTTTTCGCCCCAACAATCTCGGACTCTCCTGTGTGATGATAGACCATATTGCGGAAGACCCTCAGTTAGGCCCAGTGATACATGTTAAAGGAGCTGACCTGATGGATGGCACACCAATCTACGACATCAAACCTTATGTGACTTATGCTGACAGTCATCCTGAAGCGCGTAGCGGTTTCGTCGATCACTCGGAGTGGCAGGAACTACAGGTGGACATCCCTGAGACAATAGGGTCACATTTCTCGCCAGAGCAACTGCTGTCCCTGAAAAAGATTCTCGCCCTAGATCCTCGTCCTCATTATCAGGACGATCCGGACAG
>JAEENF010000001.1 GCA_016283605.1 Prevotella sp. | reverse complement strand
GATCTGAACGCAGGTAAGGTTCTGCTGTGAACTCCTTGCGGCGCTCGTTGTTGACAGCGACCTTCCAGACTTCAGACTGATAACCCATATCGGCCTTCAGCTTTGTGTAGTATGTCTGTGCATCGGGCACTTTCACAGTCTTGGTGTTGAACGGGAAGGGATAACCATCGAGATCCACTGCATCGCCATGACCCTGATCGCCGTAGAAGTCGGCAATCTTCTGGTGGTAGTTGCAATACTTAGACAGATCCTTGCCAACCTCCAGGTTACCGAAGGCACGCTCACGGATCTGATTAACCAGAGCCCAACCCTCAGAATCCTTACCAAGACGGAAGCAGCACTCAGCCTGGTCAAGCAGTACGTTTGCATAACGCTTGAAGTAAAGGTGGTCGGGGAGCCACAGCATACCTGTAGACCAGTCACAACCACGGCCGTTACGCCAGTGCTTGGTAGACCATACGGTAGGAGCGGGGTCAGCAGAAGCCCAGTGATAACCGCACCAGCCTACGAACTCCTGGTTGAAGGGGTTGAAGCCAATCGGGTGCTTGGGGTCGTAGACACCGTTGTCGCCCTCGTCAGTAATCTTATAGTTGTCATAAACATGCTGATAGAAAGTATACTCCAGTTGGTCACCCTCTTTTACATCTTCTGCCTTCTTTGCAACTACACTACCGTCAGCCTGCTTATAATACATATACGGCTGCGGCTTACCGTCCTTATCCGTATATTTAACAGTATCACCATTTTCTTTAAACTGGACAGCAGAGAAGCCACGGATATGGCTCTTGTTTGCTGCGAGCCAAGCCGCTGTAGGAACTACGTTCTGCTGCCATGTGGGATGATCTTTCCACATCTCGTAAGGAACGGTAGCGGTAACCATTGAACCGTCACGGCGTTTGTCGAATGAACCTGCATACTCGCCATCGAGGTAGTTCTCGAAGGAGTCATACAGCTCCCAAGACATCTGATAGGTACCCCAGGCACCGTTAGAGGTAGGACCAAAGTAGAAACCTGTCCAACCCTTAGCATTGGCGTGCTTGGAATCATCCCATGATCCATATTCGTCACCGGCATTTAGCAGAATCTGCCAGATACACTCCTTAGGCCATGCCTCTTCAGCGTCATACAAAGAGGTGAATGAAGGATTCAGCTCATAAGTACCACTGTTGATGATCTGCTGGAAAGCGGCGTATGCCTTCTGATAGCACTCATTAGCAGTCTCGGGAACGGTGTATGCCTTCCACATATAGGCGTCGCCGAGGAAAGCAAGAGCCATACCCTTGGTGCAACGGCCATACTGGTTCTGGAATGGCTGCCAGTCGAGCAGTTCGGCTGCACCAGCGAAGTCAGCAATCACGAAGTCCCACATTTCTGCGAAGTCCTTAGCCTTTGGCTTGTTGGGGTCGGTCAGATAACTCTCACCAGTCTTCAACAGGGGAACGCGGCCGAAGGTGTTGGCCAAACCGAAGAACTCGAATCCACGGAGTGCCATAGCCTCACCCTTCAGATGCTTCTTGACGTTATCAGAAACAGCCTCTGCGGTCTCAAGACCAGCCAGGAAGTCGTTACAGCGCTGGATACATGTGTAAGACTGGGTCCAGAACGTCTTCAACTGTGCCTGCGAAGCAGTCCACTTCTGGGTCATGAAGTCCTTATCCCAACCTGAAGCCTGAGAGTCCATTGTAGGATGGCTACCATTGAAGATCCAGTATTTATAACAGTCATCATTCACATCGGGAAGAAGCTGGTCGTAGCAACCAGTCATGCCCTTGATGGCATGGTCGTCGCTGGTAAACATCTCGTCACCCTCAATCATCTTGTAGTGGGTTACGTCGAGGAACTCATCGTTGTTGCAGGAGGTCAGGCCCAAGCCCATAGTACTGCACAACGCTGCACCTAATATATAATATCTTGTTTTCATATAATTGCTTTTAATAATTAAATATGTATACCTTCTGTGATTCAAGAATTCAGTTCATTACTTAACCTCAGAGATAATTACTGAGCGGCTGAGCTGCTCGTCGTTGAAGTACATGTAGTCAACACCACCCTTAGAGTCCTTCTGGAGCTGTGAAGCGGGAACACCATACTGGTTAACGAGGATGTCATAAACGTTCTGGGCACGACCCTGAGCGAGCTGAGCATTACCCTCGGCAGTACCGGTCTGCATGTCAGCATAACCTACAACACTATACTTCTTGTTAGGAGTAGCCTTGATCATCTTAGCGATGGTCTCAAGGTTTACCTTCTCACGGTTTACAACGTCAGTTGTGTTCACAGTGAAGTTCACCAGGTATGGGAAGGTCACAACCTCAGTGGTCTTCACAATCTCCTTCTCGGGCTTCTGGTTGCGAGCTGCGGCCAGCTGAGCGCGGAGGTCGTTGATCTCACCATTCAGACGGTTGATCTCTGCATCGTCCTTCACATAGACAGTCTTAGCAACTGCAGGAGCAGCAGCGGTAGAACCACCGAAGGTCACGTTGACACCGAATGCATAGGTACGTGGCATCGGGTAACGACCAGTGTCGAGACCTGTATAGAGCACGCTACCCTGACCGCACTCAGGATCACCATACTTGTTATAACCAGAAATGCAGCATACGTTCTGAACTGCCAGATAGATGCGGGCATTCTCAAGATACATCTTGCTGGCGAGGTTCTTCGGGAGAGTATAACCAACCTGGATATTGTTGATCTTCAGGAAGTCACCGTTCTTAACCCATGCATCGCTACCGCGCATGTTGTAGTTCTCATCGAGGATTGACAGACGAGCCTCAGTACCACCAGGATTTGAAGAAGACCAAGCATTGGCTGCAGCCTCAGCCAGGATATTAGGAGATGTACCATCGTCAGAGCAGAACATATTGGTCAGACGCATTGCTGAGTAAGAATAGATCTTCTGACCGAGTACACCGTGAGTCTGAACGGTGAAGTCGAAGTTCTTATAGTTTGCACCGAGGGTAAGACCGTAGTTCAGAGTGGGGAAGCCATTGCCGAGGATGTCCATATCCTGCTCGTTGAGGATACCATCAGGTGTACCGTCTGCGTTACCACGCAGATCCTGGAACAGGTAGTCACCCAGCTTGGCATTCTGACCTTGAGCCTTGGCCTTTGCCAGCATAGCCTCGTCAGTGATGATGCCTGCAACGCGGTAGCCATAGAATGAACCTACAGCCTCACCTTCCTTACAGATAGAGTGGTTGCCCCAGTGGTAACCGTCGGCAGCACCTACAGCACCTGTGTTAGAACCGTCACCCGTACCCTGACCAGATGAGTCTGAGTTAGTGTTGTAGATGGTCTCAGCCATCTTCTTGATCTTATTCTTCAAAGAAGAACCTGTCAGAGTAGCATTGAAAGCGAAGTCCTTGCTGAAGCGCTTGTTAAAGCCAATCATGAACTCAATACCCTTGTTCTCAATCTCACCGTAGTTGGTGTAGATGGTAGCAAAACCTGATGAAGGACGAATGTTACGCTCGATCAGCAGATCCTTAGATGTACGGATGAAGTAGTCAAGTCCG
>JAEENF010000085.1 GCA_016283605.1 Prevotella sp. | reverse complement strand
AATATGCCTACGGGCGGAAAGGCTCAGCGTGAGACCTACGAGCGGCTGGTGAAATTCGCTCAGGACCACAATATCGTAGTGGTGAACGATAATCCCTATTCGTTTATCCTGAGCGAGGAGCATCTGAGCATCCTTCAGGTGCCAGGGGCGAAGGACTGTTGTATCGAGTTCAACTCGATGTCGAAGAGTCATAATATGCCTGGCTGGCGTGTGGGACTCTGTGCGACGAATGCACAGTTTATACAGTGGATCCTGAAGGTGCAGTCGAATATCGAGAGCGGAACGTTCCGTGGTATCCAGCTGGCGGCGGCTGAGGCCTATAAGAATGACGAGGCCTGGCATCGGGAGTATAATATCGAGACTTATGCCCGTCGTCGGCAGTGGGCAGAGAAAATCATGGATGTCCTGGGTTGTACCTATGACAAGAATCAGGTGGGTATGTTCCTCTGGGGTAAGATCCCTGCCGACATCAAGAATGTGGAGGATCTCACGGAGCGTGTGCTCCACGAGGCGCGTGTCTTCATCACTCCGGGCTTTATCTTCGGCTCGAACGGTGAGCGTTACATCCGCATCTCCCTCTGCGCCAAAGAAGAGAAAATTGAAGCTGCATTAGAAAGAATTAAAAAAGCAATATAATTATGGAACTGGAATTAGCACCATTGAATTTACCGAGTGACAATGAACGTCCCTTCGTGATTGCAGGCCCTTGCTCTGCAGAGACCGAGGAACAAGTGATGACCACAGCCCGTGAGCTGGCCATGAAAGGCTGCCACAACTTCCGTGCAGGCGTATGGAAGCCCCGTACGAAGCCCGGAGGCTTTGAGGGCCACGGAGAACCCGCCCTCGTATGGCTCGCCGAGGTGAAGAAAGAGACGAAGATGCTCGTCTCTACCGAGGTGGCTACGGCAGAGCATGTGGAACTCGCCCTGAAGTATGGTATCGACATCCTCTGGATCGGTGCCCGTACGTCAGCTAATCCCTTCGCCATGCAGGCCATCGCCGATGCCCTGAAGGGTGTGGATGTGCCCGTATTTGTCAAGAACCCTGTGAACCCCGACCTCGAACTCTGGATCGGTGCCCTGGAGCGTATCAACCAGGCAGGTATCAAGCGTCTGGGTGCCATTCATCGCGGATTTTCTTCGTATGAACAGAAGATCTACCGTAATGCCCCGATGTGGCAGATCCCCATCGAACTGCGTCGTAGGATTCCTGAACTGCCGATCATCAGCGACCCGAGTCATATCGGAGGACGTCGCGAACTTGTGGCGCCGCTCTGTCAGCAGGCGATGGACCTGGGCTTCGACGGTCTGATTATCGAGAGCCATTGCGATCCTGATAAGGCCTGGAGCGATGCCAAGCAGCAGGTGACACCCGATGTGCTGGACTATATCCTCTCGCTGCTCGTCATTCGCGACGAGAAGCAGTCAACGGAGGGTATCACGCAGTTGCGTAAGCAGATCGATGAACTCGACAATCAGATTATGGATATCTTGGCGAAGCGTATGCGGGTGTGTCGTGAGATCGGAAAGTATAAGAAAGAACACAATATGACGGTGCTGCAGGCTAACCGCTACAACGAGATCTTGAACAAGCGTGGTGCGCAGGGCGCCCTTTGCGGGATGGATCCAGAGTTCGTGGCCCATGTCTTCGAGAATATCCACGAGGAAAGTGTACGTCAACAGATTGAAATCATTAACAAGTAAGCTATGAAGATTCTTGTGATGGGTGCAGGTAAGATGGGAAGCTTCTTCATCGACCTGCTGAGTTTTGAACACGAGGTGGCGGTGTTTGAGAGAGATCCCAAGCGCATGAGATTCACCTATAACTGTCAGCGCTTTACCTCGTATGAGGAGATCGAGGAATTCAAACCTGAACTGCTGATCAATGCTGTCACGCTGAAATATACCATTCCGGTGTTCAAGGAGGTGATTCCCTATCTGCCCAAGGAGTGTATCATCAGCGACATCGCCTCGGTGAAGACGGATCTGAAGGAGTTCTACGAGCAGACGGGTATGCGTTATGTGAGTACGCACCCGATGTTCGGACCTACGTTTGCCAACCTCCAGCAGCTCTCTGAGGAGAATGCCATCATTATCAGCGAGGGCGACTATATGGGCCGTATCTTCTTCAAGGACCTCTACCAGAAGCTGGGACTCAATATCTACGAGTACACCTTCGAGGAGCACGATAAGACAGTGGCTTACTCATTGTCGATACCGTTTGTCTCGACCTTTGTCTTTGCGGCCGTGATGAAACATCAGGATGCACCTGGTACGACGTTCAAGCGTCATATGAGGATTGCGAAGGGTGTGCTGAACGAGGACGACTATCTGTTGCAGGAAATCCTCTTCAACCCCTATACCCACGATCAGGTGTCGCAGATCCGTACGGAACTGAAGGAACTCCTGGAAATCATCGACCAGAAGGATGCTGCGGGTATGAAGGGGTATCTGACGAAGATCCGCAACAACGTGAAGCGCGACATAGAAATCAAGAGATAGTCTCTAAGCTTGTTTAAATACGCAAAATAATCGGGTCGTTTCTTGGCGGTTCCGATTATTTTGCGTATTTTTGCACCATCAAACCAATTAAACAGTAAAAATTATGGGTATTATCATTTCGCTTCTTTTAGGCTGTTTGGCTGGCTTCTGCGCTGGCAAGTTGATGAAAGGTGGTGGCTTCGGCATTATCATGAACTGTGTGCTGGGTCTCTTCGGTGGTGCTCTTGGCGGCTGGTTGTTTGACATGCTGGGCATCGAGTGGGGTGGTCTTTTAGGTCAGCTTGGCACAGCTATCATCGGTGCTGTTGTCATCCTCTGGATCGCTTCGTTTTTTAAGAAATAAAATCATATGAGAAAGCTATTCTGGTGTGTTGCGGCGCTGCTGTGCGTCTGCAATACGGTTTTGGCGCATACAGACTTCGGTGAGCGTCCGAAATTGGTGGTAGGCATCGTCGTCGACCAGATGCGCTGGGACTATCTTAGCAGGTATTACGACCAGTTCCAGGATAATGGTTTAAAGCGACTGATTACGAAAGGCTATAGCTGTGATAACTGCCTGATCAACTATGTGCCGACGGTAACGGCTATTGGTCATACAAGTGCCTATACAGGTACGACACCTGCGCTGCATGGTATCTGCGGCAATGATTTCTATATCGACGACGACCCTGTGTACTGCTGTGGCGACAAGAGTGTGGAGCCCGTAGGAACGGACAATCGCAAGCGTGGCTGTATGTCGCCTCGCAACCTGCTCTCGACGACCATCGGTGACCAGATCCGTCTGCATACTGACTTCAAGTCGAAGGTTGTAGGTGTCTCCTATAAGGATCGTGCGGCTATCCTGCCCGCAGGACGGAGCTCGGATCATGCCTATTGGCTGGATATTGACAACGGCCAGTTTATGACGAGTACATTTTATCGTACGGAACTGCCTGAGTGGGCGAAGGCCGTTAATCAGGAGCTCAAGAAAAACAAGGAGCTGCAGAAGGTAGGTAAGGATGTTGGTCTCTATCCTCTTTGCGGACATATCACCACCGACATGGCTATTGCCGCCCTGAAGGGTGAGCAGCTCGGTAAGGGCGATGTGACGGACATGCTCTGTGTAAGTTACTCACAGACCGATGTGATTGGCCATAAATACAGCACGCGTGGCGAGCATACTGATGAGGCTTATCTGGAGTTGGATAAGGATATTGCCCGTTTGTTGAACGCTCTCGACGAGCAGGTGGGTGAGGGTAACTATCTCCTTTTCCTGACGGCTGATCACGGTGGCGCACATAACTTCCAGTTTATGATTGACCACAAAATGAACGGTGGTGCGTGGAATATTGACGAAGACGTATTGAACGATAAGTTGGATGCCTGTCTGAAGGAGAAGTTCGGTGCTGCCGTTGACCGTTCGATTATCAACGGACTCCTTGGTTATCGGGTATACCTGAATCATGGCAAGATCAAGGCCTTGGGGCTGGATCTGGAGGATGTGAAGGAGACGTTGGTAGAGTATTTCTCAAAGGTGCCGCATGTGCAGTTTGTGATGGACTTCGAAAAGGTGAACACGTGGAGTGTGCCCGATGTCATCCGCAGTCGTGCACTCTTAGGCTATCATCCTCATCGCTCAGGCGATCTGTTGTTGGTCTTAGAGGCTGGATTCTATGACTACGGCAAATGGTCATCACCTATTGGTACAACGCATAGCGCCTGGAATCCCTATGATGCCCATATCCCTCTGTTGTTCTACGGTTGGAAGGTGGAACACGGCAGCACGGGTCGTGAGGTGCATATCACGGATATCGCGCCGACAATCACTCAGATGTTGCATATCCAACAGCCCAACGCCTGTATAGGTGAACCTATCCCGGAAGTGGTGAAATAAACTATGGCAGCAGGTAAGTGGATAGGAGGTTTCGTCGGATGGATGGCTGGAGGACCGTTGGGGGCTCTAGCCGGCTATCTGATAGGGTCGCTCTTCGACTCGGTACTCGACGGTGTGAATACGCCTGATAACTCTGGTACCTGGGGCACAGGCTCCCAGCGTGAGGAGAACTGGCAACAACAGTCGTATCAGGACTATAGCCAGGCGTATCAGCAGGCTTATCGTCAGCGTCAGCAGCAGGGAAATAGAAATAGTTTTCTCTTTTCACTGCTGGTGCTCTCGTCGTATATCATCAAGGCTGATGGTAAGGCGATGCACTCGGAGATGGAACTGGTGCGCCAGATGTTGCGTCAGAACTTTGGAGAGAGTGCCGTTTCGCAGGGTAATGAGATCCTGAATAAACTCTTCAATGAACAGAAGCGCGAGGGCTGGCAGCAGTTTAAACAGACGGTCAGACAATGCTGCGGACAGATCAATCAGCAGATGGACTATTCGCAGCGTCTGCAGCTGTTGAACTATCTCGTGATGGTGGCTCAGGCTGATGGCAGTGTGCCTCAGAGTGAGATTACGGCGTTGAAGGAGTGTGCACAGTGGATGGGACTTCGCGGTAGTGAGGTCGACTCGATGTTGCACCTCTCAGGCGATACCCTCGAAGACGCCTATAAGGTGCTGGGTGTCAGTCCCAATGCCACAGACGATGAGGTGAAGAAAGCCTATCGTAAACTCGCCCTCGAACATCATCCGGATAAGGTGGCTGCGCTCGGTGAGGATGTGCGTAAGGCGGCTGAGAAGAAGTTCCAGGAGATCAATGCGGCGAAAGACCGCATCTGGAAGGCAAGAGGACTGTAGGGGAAAAGACTATAGACTATAGATTTTATGAAGACGCCGGCGATTGTTGTTCCAGAGGGGTGTAAGGAGGTGCTGTTGCATGCTTGTTGCGCACCGTGTTCCTCGGCGATTGTCGAGTGGCTGGTACAGCATGACATTCGTCCGACGATATTCTACTACAATCCGAATATCTGGCCCCGTGAGGAGTATGAGATCCGCAAGCAGGAGAGCAAACGTCATGCAGAGAGTCTGGGACTGACTTGGATCGACGGCGACTACGACCACGAGCAATGGCAACATGATGTCTGCGGTCTTGAAGGTGAGCCGGAAAGAGGAAAGAGATGCGAACTCTGCTTCACACTTCGTCTGACGGTTGCCGCCCAGAAGGCTAAAGAACTTGGTATAAAGTACTTCACAACGACGCTCGCCTCGTCGCGCTGGAAAAGTTTGGAACAAATCGAACGTGCTGGACACATCGCTGAACAAATGGTCAATGGTCCGCTCGGCCGAAGGACGCTTGCTACCAACGGGACGCAAGAATGTTCAATGGTCAATGGAGTTGTTTTCTGGGCACAGAATTGGAGAAAGGGTGGACTGTATGAGCGTCGGAATCAGTTGTTGAAGGAGTATGGTTTCTATAATCAGCAGTATTGCGGCTGCGAATTCAGTCAGCGACAGAGAAATGTGTCGGATGAACAAAAAGAATGAATATGAAGCAACGTAAACAATGGATGTTTGCCGCCATCTTTTTCTGCGGCATCAGTCATCAGGTATGGGCGCAAGGGCCCAACGGCTCCGGCACCTACTATCAGGCCGCTGATGGTAAGAAAGGAGCCGAGTTGAAAACGGCGCTCTGTAAGGTGATCTACAATCGCGAAGAGGGTGGTAGCCGCGATGTGGCCTATAAGGCATTATGGACGCACTTCAGAACCACCGATGCACGTCCTAACGGAAAGGTGTGGGATATGTATTCGAATAAGCGGGAGATGACCTTCGGAGACGATCAGGACACAGGCAGCGGCAATCAGGAAGGACAGTTCTATAATCGTGAACATTCGATGCCCAACAGTTGGTTTGGCGGTAAGGTGATGCCTATGTATACCGATCTGTTCCATATGTATCCTACAGACAAGGTCGTCAACAACAAACGCAGCAACTTCCCCTTTGGCGAGACGAAAGGAGAAAAGTATAAGTCCGCCAATGACTTCAGTAAATTGGGAGTATGTACCGTTGAAGGATACTCTGGTACCGTTTTCGAACCCAATGATGAGTATAAGGGCGACTTTGCGCGTACTTATTTCTATATGGTCACCTGTTATGAGGAGAAGCTTCCTGACTGGTATAACAACTACTCGGATTCTCGTCCTACCCTCGACGGCAATACCTATCCCGGACTTAACGATTGGCAACTGAAGATGCTGATGAGATGGGCGAAGCAGGATCCTGTGAGCGAGAAGGAAGTCAATCGTAACAATGCCGTCTATGAGATTCAGAGGAACCGTAACCCGTTTATCGACTATCCTGGACTTGAGGACTATATCTGGGGTGAGAAGCAAAACGAAGCCTTCAGCTATCAGTCTGTTCCAACGGCCATCCAGTCAGGTGATAAGACGGTTGACAAGCCAGCTGTCATTTATTCGCCAGACGGTAAGCGTCTGGCCAAGAAAAGACGCGGAGTGAATATCATCCGAAGGAAGGACGGTAAAGTGGTGAAGACGTTATAAATATAAAAAACGAGGCTCAAAGTTTGCGGGTCTCGTTTTTTTATTGTAATTTTGCACCCCAAATAGTAAAATAGTAAATAGTCAAATAGTCAAATCACAAGATGTTTGAGAATTTATCAGATAGGTTAGAAAGATCGTTTAAGATACTGAAAGGTGAAGGAAAAATCACCGAGATTAACGTTGCCGAAACCCTGAAGGACGTTCGTAAGGCTCTGTTGGATGCCGACGTCAACTATAAGGTCGCTAAGACCTTTACTGATACCGTGAAGCAGAAAGCAATGGGTATGAACGTACTCACGGCTGTGAAGCCCAGTCAGTTGATGGTGAAGATCGTGCACGACGAGCTGACGGAACTGATGGGCGGTAAAGCTGTAGAGCTGAAACTCGAGAGCCGTCCTGCGATTATTCTGATGTCAGGTCTTCAGGGCTCTGGTAAGACCACGTTCTCTGGAAAACTCGCCAAGATGTTGAAGGAACGTCAGCATAAGAAGCCGCTGCTGGTGGCTTGCGACGTGTATCGTCCTGCTGCTATCGAGCAGTTGAAGGTCGTCGGTGAGAGCGTAGGCGTGGATGTCTATACGGAAGAAGGCAATAAGAATGTCGTTGAGATAGCGCAGAACGCTATCCGCAAGGCTAAGCAGGAGAGCTATACTGTGGTCATCGTCGATACGGCCGGACGTCTGGCTGTCGATGAGGAGATGATGAATGAGATCTCGAATCTGAAGCAGGCCATTAATCCTGATGAGACCCTCTTCGTGGTTGACTCGATGACGGGTCAGGATGCTGTGAATACCGCTAAGGAGTTCAACGATCGTCTCGATTTCGATGGTGTCGTCCTGACGAAACTCGATGGTGATACCCGCGGTGGTGCTGCCCTTTCTATCCGTACTGTCGTCACCAAACCCATCAAGTTTGTGGGTACAGGAGAAAAGATGGAGGCCATCGACGTGTTCCATCCGGAACGTATGGCTGACCGTATTCTCGGTATGGGTGATGTGGTCTCTCTCGTAGAGCGTGCGCAGCAGCAGTTCGACGAGGAAGAGGCCAAGCGCCTGGAGAAGAAGATCCGCAAGAATAAGTTTGACTTCGACGACTTCATGGGTCAGATTCAGCAGATCAAGAAGATGGGTAACATCAAGGATCTCGCTTCGATGATTCCTGGCGTAGGTAAGCAGATTCGCGATCTTGATATCGATGATAATGCCTTCAAGGGTATCGAGGCTATCATTCAGTCGATGACACCTAAGGAGCGTGCTAATCCGGACATCATCAACCAGAGTCGTAAACTGCGTATTGCCAAGGGTTCTGGTACGAAGATTGAGGATGTGAATCGCCTGATGAAGCAGTTCGACCAGACACGTAAGATGATGAAGATGGTGTCGGGTATGGGTTCTTCAAAGATGGCCCAGATGGCTGCAGCGATGAAAATGAAGGGCGGAAAGCCTTTTTAGTGAATAGTGAATAGTGAAAAGTGAATAGTGAGATGCAACTGATTGACGGAAAGGCAACGGCAGCGGCCATTAAGGCTGAGATTGCCGAAGAGGTAAAGGAGATTATCGCCAAGGGTGGTAAGCAGCCCCATTTGGCAGCAGTACTCGTGGGTCACGATGGCGGCTCAGAGACGTATGTGAAGAACAAGGTGCTGGCTTGTGAGGCCTGTGGTTTCAAGAGCACGCTCATCCGTTTTGAGGCGGATATCACAGAGGCTGAGCTTCTGGACTGTGTGGACAAGCTCAATAAAGACGATGATGTCGACGGCTTTATCGTCCAGTTGCCTCTGCCCAAGCATATCGATGAGCAGAAGATTATCGAGGCCATTGACTATCGCAAGGACGTCGACGGTTTCCATCCCATCAACGTGGGGCGTATGGCCATTGGTCTGCCTTGCTTCATCTCGGCTACGCCTCTGGGTATCATCACGTTGCTGAAGCGTTACAACATCGAGACCAGTGGTAAGAAGTGCGTCATCTTAGGTCGCTCTAACATCGTCGGTAAGCCGATGGCTCAGCTGATGATGCAGAAGCAGTATGGCGATGCCACAGTTACCGTCTGTCACTCGCGTTCAAAGACGCTCAAAGAAGAGTGCCGTGCAGCGGATATCATCATCGCCGCTATCGGACAGCCTGATTTCGTAACAGCCGATATGGTGAAGGAGGGCGCTGTGATTGTCGATGTAGGTACTACTCGCGTTCCTGATGCTTCTAAGAAGAGCGGTTTCCGTCTGAATGGCGACGTGAAGTTCGATGAGGTAGCACCTAAGTGTTCATTCATTACGCCTGTCCCTGGTGGAGTAGGGCCGATGACCATCTGTTCGCTGATGAAGAATACCTTGGCTGCAGGCAAAAAGGAGTATTACAAATAATTATGCATTATGCATTATTAATTATGCATTCTGATGACTGCAGAGGAGTGGTACGAAAAGGGTAATGCCTATCGGAAAGAGTCGAAATGGCATGAGGCTATCAACTGCTATATCCAGGCCATAGAACTTGATCCAGAGAGTCCTGCTGTCGAAGCCAAAAGGATGTTGGATGACATTATGGCCTTTTATTGTAAAGATATGTATAATCCTTGACTATAACTGTCAGTCGCTTTTCTATATTATAGGGTCTGGTATTCGCCAAACACAGTCTTGATGATATCATAATCTTATTGCAAAAATATGTACAATCCGTGCTATTTTTGCAATTTTTTTAATCCGAGCAACTATTAAAGAATGTTAATTATTTAATACAAAACGTCATTTTTCTTGGTTTTCTCATAGTTTGTCGCTAATTTTGCCCCCGTAAACAGAAAGTTCAATCATTTTAATTATTAAATATCTTTTCTACATTATGAAACTAAGGAATTTATTAGTGCTTGGAAGTATGGCCATAATGGGCGCTGCTTTCACATCGTGTTCTAAAGAGAACCTCTTTGACAATGAAGCTGCTATCGAAAAGCAGAAAGCTGAGTATGAAGCTAACTTTGTAAAGAAGTTCGGTGCTATCGATCCCAACCAGTCATGGGACTTTTCTTCTATGACACCCTCTACCAGTATGGTGTCTACTACTCGTGCATTGACCCGTGTTGGTGATTCTTATAATGCTGATGCTACTGAAGGCCAGATTCTTATCCAGAAGGCTACTATTGACTGGATGAGTGAGAATATGAAGGCAGGTATAAATAATGTCAAGAAGGGTAAGCCTTTCTACCTTCAGGTTCCTCAGAATTCTTTCACCATCGTTCCTATCTTCCAGGGAACTGCAAGTTATTTCTGGCAGTTGTGGATGCATGTAGATGGCATCACAGAAGATAAGTTGATCTGGTCGAAGGGTGAAAAGATTACCTATAGAACGTCCGAGACTTCTACCAACTGGGCTTCTCCTGGTACATCCAATGCCGGTATGAATAATGCCTTTGAGGTGAAGGCTCCTACCTATGAGTTCGCAAATCTGCCTGTTAATGCAAATATGTACTTCTACTTGAAGGTTTGGAATTCATATAGTGACTATAAGAAAAATACGATAAACCCCAGAGCGCTTACTTCTCTGGATCAGATGATGCTTGCTCTGATCGATTGCCCACGACCCACCAATGTACCAGAGGGTAATACGGTATCTATCATCGGTTGTGAGGACAACAAGTCTGGTGACTATGACTATGAGGATCTGGTATTTATGATGTATGGTAATCCTGCTCCTCCAATCCAGCACGTTGACGAGGTTATTGTAGGTACGACAAAGCGTTACATGATGGAAGACCTGGGTGCTACAGACGACTTCGATTTCAATGATGTCGTTGTTGACGTGACGACAGATCGAGTTAAGAAGAAGATTTTCTACGATATCGATGCGAATGGTAGCTGGACATTCAACCACGAGGAGATCATCGAGAACCTTCCTCAGGAGGCTATTGTACGTGCTGCTGGTGGTACGCTTGATTTCACTCTGACCATTGGTAATACCACATGGACCAAGAGTGCTAAGTTCCCCAACTATCAGGAAATGCTTAACACAGGTTGGCAAGGTAGCGTTATTAGCTATGGTGCTGAGCTTGATAAGTTCGAAGTATCTGGTTATGATCCTTCCACCAATAATATCTCAGTAACTGTTCAAGGCAGAGGTGGTAGTGGAGACGTGATGGTTATCACCTTCCCGAAGAAGGGTAAGGCTCCTATGATCATCGCTCTTGATGCTTCCAATAACTGGATGGATGAACGTTCGAGCGTTCCTGAAGGTTGGTTCACAACAGAGTAATACAACCCGTGCGGAACAAATTCCGCGAGTTGCAGATATAAAGAAAGCTGGCTTCCAATCGGGAGCCAGCTTTTCTTTTAGAAGCGTAGGTCTATTTCTCCAGGGTAAAAATGGCTTATAAAGAAAAATGCGATAATTTTTGGTGGTTTGCAAACTAATTTGTAACTTTGCTCCCGCATTTACAATCAACTATTCAATTAATTAACAACTTATGATGAAAAGACTATTCTTACCTCTTCTGCTCTTGGTAGCAGTCT
>JAEENF010000084.1 GCA_016283605.1 Prevotella sp. | reverse complement strand
GCACACGGTCTTTAACCTTCTCCAGATTACGCAGGTCGCTGATGTTGTTATAGACAGCCTGCTGAGGGTAGGGAATGAGTTTCACACTACTCTCGAATTTCGATTCACTTCCAAAGATTCCCATATTTTTTAAGTGAAGAGTGAAGAGTGAAGAGTGAAGAATTTGCTACCGCTATTCATCAAACCCACAAGTTCACTCATTATTTATTAATATATTAATTGGCCGAGTGATGAATGAAATGTGAAAAACAGCTCCGACATCTTGAGAACTCTTGGGGTGCGGTAGCAAATTCTTCACTCTTCATTCTTCACTCTTCACTCCCCCACTTTGTGGGGTCCTTGCGCCATTCGGCAAGCACAGCCTTTTCTTCTTCCTTGATATAGCCAATCTTCGCAGCTTCCTCAACGACGTGATTGTAATCGGAGAGAGTGATGAGTTTCACACCAGCCTCTTCGAAAGCTTTCTCAGCAACAGGGAAACCGTAGGTGAACGAGGCGACCATACCGACTACCTCAACCCCATACTCACGCAGGGCAGCCACAGCCTTCAGCGAAGAACCGCCGGTAGAAATCAGGTCTTCGACAACGACAACCTTTGCACCTTTCACAATCTCACCCTCTATCTGATTGCCCATACCATGATCTTTCGGCTTCGGACGTACATATGAGAAGGGCAGTCCCAACTGGTCGGCGACGAGTGCACCCTGTGCGATGGCACCTGTAGCCACACCTGCCACAGCCTCAGCCTCAGGGAAGTTTTCCTGGATGGCGTGACAGAGTTCGAGCTTAACGAACGAACGAAGGTCGGTAAACGACAACGTCTTACGGTTGTCGGTATAGATGGGTGACTTCCAACCCGAGGCCCATGTAAACGGGTCGTTGGGCTGCAACTTGATGGCTTTGATATCCATCAGTTTTCTGGCTAATTGACTCTTGATATCCATAACGTTACAAATAATTTGGGTGCAAAGGTACGAATTAGTGAGCGAAATACCAAATAATATGGCGTTTTAATTCTCTCGTTTACTTCTTTGGCGTATAGTTCATACGGACTTGTTCCCACTTAATGGTGCCATCCTTCTTGACATGTACACGGACGAGATAATCGCCTGGATCAGGATTGTTCTTCTCACACATCGTGTCGAGTGTCAGGTATTCGGTTTTGCCGTTTTTCTGATAGTCCCACTTGTGGACATGTCCCAGGAAGACGATGTCGGCATCCCATTTTTCAAACTGTTTCAGCAGGAAGAAGGTCTCCTCACGGGCAAAGGTGGAGGAGAATTGGAGCGACGAGGGACGGAACATATTAGTATGACTGAATACAAACGTATGACGGAAGGCACTGCCCTGCTGTCCGAGTTCCTTCGCTAGTTCCAATCCGTCGAGCACACCTTGTTCTATGAGTTTCACCTGTTCCTCACCCAACGTACCGTTGGCCGAATCGAGGAAGATGAAATGGTCGAACTGGATCGGGTCCATGTTCACCAGTACAAACACATCATAGAACGACGAGTGGAAGATATTCGACCACAGAGCCCAACCGTTATGGGTGATATCGTGGTTGCCAACCACCGGATAGAAGGGATAAGGCACCTCGTCGACATTGTACGTCATGTCGTTGAGTGTATCTACGTAGACATAAAACTTGTCATATTCTTTCTGCTCTGGATAGTCGTCGTCGCCAAAGTATACCTCTTTGTAATTCTTCTTGGCATATTTCCAGCGAAACTCGTCGATCAGGTCTTCGAGGGTAATGTAGTACTCGGCCTTCGTGTCGGCAATGTCACCCAGATGGGCATAGAGCAGGTCGTTGTTGTCGAGGCCTATCTGCAACATCTCACGCATACGACCGTCATCCGTCGTCAGGTGACTGTCGGCACCCACCAGGAAAGTATATTCGTCTTGATCTTGGACTTGGTGGTACTTGTAGTCTTCCTTGTGTTCCTGATAGTAAAGGTGTGACATCTTCACACGATCCTCCACACCAGTACCGCTGACGAGTACGCCGATGGGACTCACTTTCTCACAAGCTGTCAACACCATCATGGCTGCGACAGCCATCATCATATATTGAATCTTCTTCATCTTACCAAACATATTTAAGTCCTAACTTTCCTGATGTCTCGTATTTACTGGCCAACTGACTCATACTGCCTGCAGGGCGGATGTTGAACTCGCCGAAGAGTTGCATCTGCTGTGTGATGGTGGCGTAGAAGTTCAGACCCCAGTTGATGTTCCAGTTCTCGTAGTAGAAGTCGTCGTAGTTACGGAAGAAGAGGCCGAGGTTCCAGGAGTTCCAGCGTGGACGGATCTGCGCGCCAAAGCCAAAGGTAAACGTGAGGGGTTCGGTATAGCCGAAGTCAAGGGTTTTGAAATGGATGTACGACTCACCGACGCGCAGATAGAAATAGGGCATCTCCCACGTCAGCGAGAGGTTGCCTACCGTCTCGTTGGTGTTCCAACGGTTATAGCGGTTATACATCACCTTACCATCAAAATAGAAGTCGCTCCAACCTATCGGCAGACGATAACCGCCTCGAAGTGCATTGGAGTAGAGTTGCTTACCAAACTGCGCCTGAACATCAACACTAGCATGCCAGCGGTCGGTGAAATGTCGCTGATAGGAAACCTCAAGGCCTCCGAAGCCACCGCTGACGATGTTATGGCCAGCCATCAGATAGCCTGCCACTTCGTTCTTATGCTCTCCGTCGTATTTATGAACGCCTGTATAGGCATTCTGTGCCTGCAACGTGCTTACGGAAAGCATCAAACAGATGAATACGGTGATGGTTGCAGAAATGAGCAACGTCCTAAGCCTCATAGCAGCGATGATTTAGAACGATATCGTGAATGAGCCGCCGAGGATAAATGTATGACGGTTCTTCTTCACTTGCTGGGTCTCTATGAATTCTTCCAAATCGCCTGGTTCCATCATTGACCTGATTGTGGCTGATTCATCACCCACGCCCAGGCTAATGGCATCGAAAGCAAATACGGCAGGGTTGTAATTCATGGTGTAAGTCTTATGAGAGAAGTCATAATCCAGGAACAGCCGCCAGGCATAGTTCTCCTTATAGGCATAGGTCAACGAAATACCTGTACCGAATTTCATGGTGTTATTACAACTCAGCGTAAAGTAGTCCCATTCTGAAGTATATTTACCTGCAGTGGGTTTGGCCTTGAGTAAAAGATTCTCATCATCAACACCACCCACAAGATCCATAAAGTCAAGTGTGCGCTTACCACCAGTGACTGTTGCATTGAGATCGAGTTCCTGCATGATACTACGTCCTACGAGCAATTTCGAACCCAAGGCAAAACGGCTGGAGAGTGGGAGGTTGAAATAAAGACCCAGATCGGCAGAAAACTCCGTCAGGTGGTCACTCTTGATGGTGAAATAGGCATCATCGATCAGAGGACTGCTGTTTTCATCGCCGTCGATAAAGCGCTGGAAGTCTGGATTTGCAGCGTAGTCATCGCCATAAAGACTCCCAACGAGGTCTTTCCACGCGTACTCCTCAATACCGTCCCATCCTTTGATAGGTGAGCTGTTGACACGCAGGCGTCCACCAACACCAATATACTTATTGAAGAAATAGGCACCCTCGGCACCTACTGCCGTAGAAGCACCGAACTTCATGTTCAACTTATTGTCGCCGTCAAAGTTGGTGAGGTTCAGCTTGGTCATGTCAAAGGTGAGGTTTCGCGATCCCATACCGATACCCATAGATATCGAGAAGAACGACGGATGGTCGATGATGCTCTTGTCTGCAGTGATATCACCGCGCAACAGACCACGTCCCTTGAAGAGCACATCGCTCAGGGCATAAGCCAGCTCACCCGACATGATACCGATACCGGCGCCGCTGAGCACGTCGCTCACCCAGTGGCGGTTGTTCAGTACACGCATCACACCAGTAGCCGTAGCCACGCCATAACCCGCTACCGAGAACCAGGGTGAACGCGTCATTCCGTATTCCTTGTGCAGGAGGGTAGCACCCACGAAGGCTGTTGCGGTATGACCTGAAGGCCATGAGTTGGCGGTACTTCCGTCAGGACGCATCTCCTTGGCGGTGTATTTGATACTGTTGACAAAGATAGCCATGATACCATACGACATAGCCGTCGACGCCAGATAGCGACCCCAGTCGCTGCGGCCTTCCACACCAGCAATCTTCAGACCTGTAGTCACCACAGGACCAAAGAACTGTGAATAGTCATCGATATGGGTCTTGAAGTCTGTCAGCAACGTGTGCTTATTGCCCTCCGTATTTTGGCGGAAGGATTTCTTCTCGCTCTTGGCGATGATACCTGCTACGAAGATGGGTACACCGGCGAAGGTCAGGTCGTCCATCACCTTATAGGGCTCTACCCCTGGATTCGTACGCATCCATGTCAACTGATAGGCGTTGCTCTCTGTGGTTGTCGGCAATACACTCAACTCAAGTTCTGGAATGTAGTTTCTCGTTTCTCCGATTGTCAGACAAGGATCCATCGTAGGAGTGGTCAGTTTCAACTCCTCCAAATTGCGATAGTCCTCTGCCAGCACCTGCGTGCTAATACCACCAAAGAACAATGTGGCAAGCAGGATAATAAATGTCTTTGTGCGCATAATTCGAATTATTTTACGTTATGGGCACAAAGGTAAACATTTTTTAGGAATTATGCAAGAAAAATAAAAAAAAGTTGCATAGTGGCGACCACTATGCAACACTTTTAGAAGTTCACGCCGAGGGTGGCGAAGAGCGAACTGGTGTGTGTCCTGTCGAAATACTCTCGTCCGACATTGGTCAGTCCCAGGTCATAACCTGCCTCAGCATAAAGATGGTCGAACTGGAAGCCACAACCCATCCTCAATCCTGCATCGAAACGTTTGAAGCCTTCGTCGTCATAGGAACTATAGTTCCGACGGTTATAGGTATCTTTGATCTTTCCTCCGACACCTGCGGCGATATAACCGCCGAAGAAGGGTTGGATACTCACTCCCCCGTCTACCTCACAATCGAATTTTAACACCATCGGCATCTCCAGGTAGTTCAGACTATAGGTATAATCTCTACTACGACTGTCGCATTTACCACCTTTTTCTACATATAAGAGACCCGTCTCGAAGTAAAGCGGCACCTGTGGAGCAGTCTGGAAACCGATCACCATCCCCGCATGGATACCAGTACGCATCTTACCGTCATCGAAATAAGAATCGTCTGAATTCAATGTCGAGAGTGCCCCACCTACGCGGAATCCTACATAGATGTCAGTAGGATCGCCGTAGTAATGGTCGCTGTGGACGACGGCAACGGGTCTTGGTCTGAAATGTGGACGAGAGGGACGGACATGAGGCCGTCTGTATTGTGCCATCAGAGGCATGGTGAGCATCAGGCTCAACAAAATCATCAACGTTTTTTTCATTTTCATATCCTTTCTTTTAATTGTTCGACGCTGCAAAATTACATATAACAGAAGTGCCCTCCAAGGGGTTTCCCCTAAAAAACGAAGGAAAATCCCTAAAAAATGATAAGGTTTCAAAGTTTTTGTTTATCTTTGCACTCTGAATTCGGTTCACCTTAGGTGATGAAAAGGGAAACGGGTGGAAGTCCCGTACAGTCCCGCTGCTGTGAGTCGTCCTTCAAGGCGCAAACAAATGTCACTGATAGTTTTGGGAAGACGTTTGCTGCCTGACGACAAGTCAGAAGACCTGCCGATGGATGATGATCGTTGTTGGCCTCTGGGGTTAGGCGACAATGGAAGTGAAGAATGAAGAGTGAAAAGTGAAGAATTTGCTACCGCATTGGCAGCTTTTGCTTGCTGCTTAAGTCTGATGACAAGAGCACAGAGCAAGTTGGATTCCGTACAACATGTCCGGGAGATTGTTGTGGTATCGAGACCTGCCATGCGTGAAGTGGTGCCAAGCCAAAAACTTAATGGCGAGATGTTGGAAAAGCTCAACACCCACTCCGTTGCTGATGCCCTGCGCTATTTCTCTGGTATTCAACTGAAAGACTACGGTGGTGTGGGAGGTATCAAGACCGTCAATATCCGTTCTATGGGAACCCACCATTTGGGTATCAGCTACGATGGTGTGCAATTAGGCAATGCCCAGAACGGCCAGATAGACCTCGGACAGTTCTCACTCGACAATATAGAAGAGATTACCCTCTACAACGGACAGAAGAGTGCCATCTTCCAACCTGCCAGCGATTTCGGCAATGCGGGAGCGATCTATATCCGTACGAAGGCGCCAGAGTTTTCAATGCATAATTATAAGTTGCGATTCAAGACGCAGTATGGTTCAAGTGATATGTTCCGTTTCTCGACACTCTGGGAGCAGAAGTTGTCAGAGACTGTGAGTTCTTCCGTCAGTGCAGGATTTCTGACCGCCAGCGGCAAGTATAAGTTCCGTTATGAACGTCGTTTCCCCAACGGTGAGACGGCCTGGGATACCACCGCTATTCGTCAGAATGGCGATATCCACGCCGAACGTATCGAGGCCAATCTCTTCGGACGTCTGAATAACGGTGGCTGGCAGCTAAAGGGTTATCTCTATAATTCCGCACGAGGTATCCCTGGAGCCATCGTGAATAATGTGTGGCGAAGGGGAGAACGCCAGCAGGATCTGAACACATTCTTTCAGGCCGCCTTCGATAAGAATATCGGTGAAGGCTTTTCCACGCGATGGCTGGCGAAATACGCCTATTACAACACCCACTATGTGAATAAGGACTCTACCCAGTTGCCTGTAGATAACCGTTACAAACAACAGGAACTCTATATCTCCACTGCCAATGTGCTCGAGTTGTTGCCAAACTGGAGTACTTCTCTGAGTTACGATTTCAAATGGAACAAGCTGGATGCCGACATCTATAACTTCGCCTATCCCACACGAATCTCCAACCTTGTGAGTCTGGCTACTGCCGTTGACTATAAGCATCTGAAGGCACAGGGGTCCCTCCTTGCTACTTTCATTAACGACCGCTCTCACAGGACAGCGGTAGCTTCACTCCAAAAACTGACTCCGGCAGTTTTTGTCAACATCTACCCCTTCAAGGGAACTTTCTTCTCCATGCGAGCCTACGTCAAGAAGAGTTTCCGCATGCCCACCTTCAATGATCTCTATTATACGGATATGGGTAATGCCAGCCTCGTGCCAGAGAGTGCGCTGCAATATGATGCCGGCTTTGCCCTCAACAAACATTTCGAACGAGGCATCGTCCGTCATGTCGAGATGCATTTCGATGCCTATTATAATACGGTACACGATAAGATTGTGGCTTATCCTAAGGGACAGCAGTTCCGTTGGACGATGTTGAATCTGGGTAAGGTACACATCAAGGGTATCGATGTGGAGGCTGAGGCCGACTTCCAAGTAGGCAAAGACCTGGTGGCTACGACCCGTGCACAGTACACCTATCAGGATGCGCGTGACGTCACCGACCCTTCCACCTCTTATTATAAGCATCAGATACCCTATATCCCCTGGCATTCCGGCTCGGCGATTGTGGGTCTGACGTATAAGGACTGGAACCTGAACTACTCGTTCATCTATGCCGGTGAACGCTACGACGAACAGGAGAATATCCTCTATAACCACATGGAACCCTGGTACACCAGCGACCTGTCGCTGCGGTATCAGTTCATAGTTCATAGTTCAAAGTTCATAGTTCAGGCAGAAGTGAATAATCTTTTGGACCAGGATTATGAGGTCATCGTGAATTATCCGATGCCCGGCAGGAACTATGCCCTTTCTTTAACCGTAGAAATATAAAAACGACAATGAATTTAGATAAACGACAACTTGGACAACTCAGACAACATTCTAGCTGCTCCCTCGACCGCTGGTCGAGAGTAAAAAAGTTGTCTGAGTTGTCATGGTTGTCGTTAAAAAATCCTTTGTTGACGTTAATAATCCTCTTGTTGTCTGCCTGCAGGAACGATGTGATGGTGGTGCCGATGGAGGATATCAATACTGGCGGGAAGACCGTCAAGAGCGAGATTGTCGGCATGTATCTGCTCAACGAGGGCAATATGGGTTCCAACAAAGCCACCCTCGACTATCTCGACCTCTCTGGCAACGACTCTACCACACATTATTATCGGAATATCTATTCAGAACGTAATCCGAATACGGTGATGGCACTGGGCGACGTGGGCAACGACTGTCAGATCTATGGCTCGCGCCTCTGGCTGGTCATCAACTGTTCCAACAAGGTAGAGGTGGCCCGCGCTGAGGATGCCGTCAGAATTGGGAAGGTGGATATTCCCAACTGCCGTTACGTCACGTTTAAGGACCAGTATGCCTACGTCTCCTCGTATGTCGGTTCTGTATATAGCGGCAGCAGCAGTCCCTTGGGCAGTGTCTATAAGGTCGACACCCTTAGTCTCGAGAAAACAGACTCGTGCAGTGTGGGTTACCAGCCTGAGGAGATGGCGGTGATTGACAATAAACTGTATGTCGCAAACAGCGGCGGTTATCAGGGTATGACGGGACAAGGCTATGAGAGTACGGTGAGTGTCATTGACCTGCAGACGATGCAGGAGACCGACAAGGTAGAGGTGGCCCCCAATCTGCACCATCTTAAGGCAGATCAATACCATCAGCTCTGGGTGACGGCTCGTGGAAACTACATGGATATGCCGTCGAAGATCTACTGGCTTGAGAAAGGTGTCGACGGTAAGATGCACGTTGGAGGACATCTGGACCAACCCGTCAGCGACCTGTGTATCGTGGGCGATTCGCTCTATTTCTATGGCAGTCAGTGGAGTGAGATCACGATGACGAATACCGTCACCTACGGCATCATCAATGTGCGTACCCACCAGATCGTCAGTACCAGTCTTTCTGATGCGCCTGAGGTCAGTAAGATCCGCATGCCCTACGGCATCATCGTCAACCCCATCCATCGTGACTTCTATCTGATGGATGCCAAGAACTATGTCTCCAGCGGTGAACTGCTCCACTTCTTGCCCGACGGCACCTTCGACTGGAAGGTCAAGACGGGCGATATCCCAGCACATGCAACATTTCTTTATAAAACAGCAAGATAATGAAAGCAATGATTTATTATAGACGACAACTTGGACAACTTAGACAACAAATTGGCTGCGCCCTCGACCATTGGTCGAGAATAAAAAAGTTGTCTATGTTGTCTATGTTGTCGTTAATTATTTCTCCGTTGTCTTCCTTTGCTCAGCGGATGGACGATGTGACAGAGCACTCGAAATATATCCAGGCGGTGGATGAATACCGTCCTGCGCCAGGACAACATGTCAACGACGTCCCTGAATACGAAGACGGCGACACTGAAGAGGATATGATCCGGAAGTGCAATGAGAGAGTGGCAGGTCTTGGACCTATCGACTCTCATGTCGTAGCCCTCGGCGGCTGGGGCGGTTATATCACCTTCCATTTCGACCACTCCATCGCTAATCTCCCAGGAAAGCGCGACTTTGCCGTGTGGGGCAATGCCTATCAGGAGAATCAGCATCTCGTCTTCGGCGGTATGAATGAAGCGGGCATCGTGATGGTGTCGAAGGATGTCAACGGCAACGGAAAGCCCGATGACCCCTGGTATGAGATCAGTGGCAGTTGTGATACCGATAGTGCCGGAAAGGTGCTCTATAACTACGAGATCACCTATCAGCGGAATCCCATGGGTGATATTCCCTGGACAGACAATCGTGGCAACAGCGGCACCATCGACCGCAACCACTTTCATACCCAGGAGTATTATCCACAGTGGCTTCCTGACAACCTGACCTTCAAGGGAACCCGTCTGCCGGATAATATCTGGAACTATTCTGAATATGTTTCCAAGACCTATAGTTCTTACTATTATGTACTGATCGGCTTCCGTTACGGTTATGCCGACAATCTGCCTAACTGGACAAATCTCGCTGATGTCAACTCCTATAACTACGAAGGCTGCGGCATCGACATCGGTTGGGCCGTCGATGAGAACCGTCAACCCGTTCATCTCGACTTCATCGATTTTGTGCGGGTCTATACGGGGCTTAACCAGAAATGTCCGCAACCCGAATGGTGGGGCGAGACCTCAACGGAGTTTGCCGGTGCCGAGGATATTCACCTCGACAAATCCCTCAAGGCAATCAATGATGCTTTGGCGGGTGTCAGGAGTCAGGAGTCAGGAGTCAGGAGTCAGGAGTCTGGAGCCGTCTACGATCTTCAAGGCCGTCGTAGCTCTTCTTCCTCCAGAATCCTCATCCACAACGGAAAGAAATATTTATCCAAATAACATTTTTTATTCACTTAAAACAAAACAATTATGAAAACAAACAAATTTTTCGGACTCGCAGCCCTCGTATGTGGCTTCGCATTGTCAATGACTTCTTGTGGCGAACAGGACAACGCAGTGGTAAATCCAACGTCTCCTACCAAGTCTTACATCATCAGTTTTGAAGACCAGACGCTGAATGCCGATGGTTTCTGGTGTGGCGATGAGACTGGTATCGAAGGCGAAAGCTGGGGTTCAAAGATGTACACCTGCTCCTATACAGAGAGCGGTGCCACATTCACAGCCAACTTCATCCCTGATTGGAGCAGCTGGACAGGTTTTGCCATCTCTAACCGCACTGAAACCACTTATAAGAACATGATCCCCGATCAGTTCAATAACTTTGCTGGCGGTGCACATAGCGGTAGCAACTTCTGCGTGGTCTTTCCCTTCGGAGAGACCATCGAGCTGGGTGATAAGGGTGCCCTCGTGAAAGGTTTCTTCTACACCAATGACGCTTGGACTGCCGACGCCATCATCAACGGTGACGGTATGTCACCAGGTTTCTTCGGCGACGAAGACTGGCTGAAGTGCACCGTTACAGGTACCAAACTCGACGACACCACCGCAAGTGTCGACATCTATCTGGCCAAGGATGGTGATTACGCATGGCGCTGGCTCTATGCTGACCTGAGCAGCCTGGGCGTTGTTAAGAGCCTGAGCTTCAACTTCGACGGTACCAAGAAGAACGACTGGGGTCTGACCACTCCGACCTACATCTGTATCGATGACATTGAGATTGTACGTTAAACTACTCGTATGGGCATGTATTGTCCTCTCCTGCGGAGGTCGGCAGACGTCGGCTTCGCAGGAGCAGGGCGATACCGTCCTTTTCAAATATGCCACCCAGCTCACGGTTGTCAAATACCCTGAGTACACGGTGGTGTCACTCCACAACCCCTGGAAGGAGGGCATGACCTTGCACAAATATATCCTTGTGCCCGATTCTTCACTCTTCACTCTTCACTCTTCACTTCCCGAAGGTACCGTCATCAGGACACCTCTGCGTCGTGCCGTCATGTTCACCACCGTCCATTGTGCCATGCTGATGGACTTCCAGAAACAAGACTGCATCTCTGGCGTGGCCGATCTGAAGTACATCAAGATTCCCTGGGTGCAGCAACAGGTCAGTGAAGGTCGGATAACGGATGTCGGCGACGGTATGAGTCCCGTCATCGAGAAGATTATCGACGATTATCCTGACGCCCTTTTCCTCTCTCCTTTCGAGAATAGCGGTGGCTATGGTAAGATAGAGGAGCTCGACATTCCCATCGTGGAGTGTGCCGATTATATGGAGTCGTCGCCGCTGGCCCGTGCC
>JAEENF010000083.1 GCA_016283605.1 Prevotella sp. | reverse complement strand
ACCATACCCGCCAAACGATGAGAAGCCTATACATATTATTATTATGGGCAATGACACTACCAGCCGTAGCGCAGGAAAGGCCGTTGGCAGTGACAGATACGGGAACGAGTGCCAGCAGGCTGATATTCGCACAAGCAGAGAGTGATTATCAGGCAGGCCGTATCGAACAGGCACAGGAACTGTTAACCGCTCATCTCAACCAGTTTAGAGGAACTGTCAAGCAAGGTGCCTACCGTCTGCTGGCGCTCTGTTCTCTAGGACTAGATGATATGGAGGATACGGAGAAATATGCATTGCTGTTGCTGAAGGAGAACCCCTTTTATACATCGGTCCAGGATCCCGTCAGATTTGTAGATATCGTCAATCGTTTGAGGATCGGTAAAGAAGCTACCATCACCACAGCCTCAAGCAAGGCAGAGTCACTGGAAGAGGCGCCTGTGCCTGTGACACTGATTACTGAACAGATGATAGCCGATTGCGGAGCCGACAATCTGCGCGACATTCTGGCTATCTTCGTACCTGGCATGAGCATCGTTGAAGGCAATGGCGAATACAATATCGCCATGCACGGTATATGGTCGTCAAGACAAGAAAAGATTCTCATCATGCTTAATGGCCATCGTCTGAATGCCCGTTCTACGAATGCGCAGGCACCTGACTTTAGCATCAGCTGCGAGAAAATCAAACAGATAGAGGTGCTGCGTGGTCCAGCTTCATCGCTTTATGGTAATGTGGCCCTTTCGGCAGTGGTGAACATCATAACAAAGGAAGGACGTGATATGGACGGGGGCACCATCAGCGGTAAAGCTGGTAGCTTCAACACCTACAAGGCAGAGGCTATGGTCGGCGTCAACCGTGTGGGCTTCGACGTGATGGCCTGGGCGTCGCTCTATTCTTCCTACGGAGAAAAAGTAGAATACGCCAAATCTTCAAACGAAATATGGCAGCATTTCCCCAAAGACAGCTATCTGTATCTGGATGGTTTCAACCGCAAACCCTCGTTCGATATAGGATTCGTTCTGGGCATGGACCATAACCGCTGGAAGATCATGTCGAACATCAAGCATGCCAAGATGCAAATGGTCTACCCCTTCACACTCATTCCAGAAGCAGCTCCCTACGATTATGACCGGTATCGTCGCATCGGCGGAGAGAAACCAGGACATGGCAGGACAACACTCCACAGTGAGGTATCGTATAACAACACCTTCGGGGAATGGACAATTGGGGCCTCAGCCTATTTCGATATGGATGATTACGTTGACTACGATATCCTTGGCGATTCCATCGAGAAAAAAGTTAGGATTCTACCACCTAACGAGATACTCGACTCGATCGAACTCACCAGAGGGGCATATCAGCATCAGAAATGGAGTGACTTCACGTATGGAGGCATTGTCAGAATAAGTAAGGACTATGAGTTGGGAAAACTCGGAAACGGTAACTTGCTGATCGGTTTCCAAGGCGAACAATATAAGATGTACACATCCGACCTGGTGATAGGCGACGATTACGACCGTGTGCTGGTCTATCAGGCAGAGCGCACAACCATGATTCATTATGGAAATGAAACGTCGCTCTCGAATTTCATTCAGATTAAGCATTCGTTTACGCCAAAGTGGATCATGAATATTGGGTTCCGATATGACAACAAGAACCGATACGATCACACGAACCAATCGGCATTGAGTCCACGAATGGCCATTATCTACAAGCCCTCTAAATGGAGCTTCAAGTTATCGTACTCGAAATCGTTTGTCGATGCGCCCTACCTCTATCGTGCTAGCACAATGCCTTCCTACCGAGGAGGCAGTGACCTGATGCCGGAATTAAGTCACGCACTCCAATTCTCTGTCGTTTCCTCAAGACTGCTGAAACATTTCACCTACGATGGCAACATCTCCTATAATTCGCTGACCGATCTAATCTATAATGACAAACTGATCGATATCCTGCCGACATATGTCAATTCCGGTAAATTGAAACTGCTCAGCATAGAGAATGCCCTATACTACAGGAATACCAAATTGAGAGGTCATTTGAATTTCACCTATATGAATGTGATTAGCGCAGAAAACTACCCGACGACTGACCATCGCGTGCAGTCGGTACCAGCATTTACTGCTAACGCCGTCGTGGCAAAGTCGATATATAGCGACAGTGATTTCAGTCTATGGGCGCAGGCAAAATTGACCTTCTATTCAGCACAGACGATGGGGACCGTCGGTTATAAGAACGGAGAATTATTTGCAGATAATGATTACAGGCTGAAAGAATCGTTCCTGCCTGACTTGTCACTGGAGATGAAATGGAAGATGATCTCATGCAAACTACAATGTAAGAACCTATTCAACAGCAGGTATTATAGGGGAGCACGCTTTTTCGTCGACATACCCCAGCAAGGGCGGAATATGTCAGCCACCATTAAAGTCAACTTGTAAATGAATCACGGGGATAGCATCATTGATATTTTCCAACAATACGTCAGGAAACATCCACAGCGGATTGCTGTAGACTTCGAAGATGTGGCTTTGACATATCAGCAATTGGACATGCTGAGTGACCATGTAGCCAGCAATCTGCTTCAATGGCAGGTAGCCGGCAAGACCATCGGTGTCGCTATGGAACGTTCCCCTGAATGGATTATCAGTCTCTTCGGCATACTCAAGGCCAGAGCTGTCTACGTACCTCTGGATCTGGCTCATCCTGACAGGCGTATGAAGGATATCATCGACGACTGCGGCATCGTGTATGTGGTTACCCATAACATCGGAAATCGCCTTCAGGGGTTAGCGGAACTACTAAGCATTGAGGCCCTCATCACGGAACCTGTTGCGCCTGCCGATGTTTCACTTCGCCCTTCAGGAGACGACCTCGCCTGGCTACTCTATACCTCTGGTACTACCGGAAAACCTAAAGGTGTGCCGATGCGACATCATCAGGCCGTGCTGAATGCCAGGATAGCCATAGATCGCGTGTTTCATGCTGAAGCAGGAGATAACGTCGCACAATTGGCCGGCATTAACTTCTTAGTATCGCTGGTGGAGACCTTTACCATCCTTCTGAATGGTATGACGATGATTATGATTCCAGACAGCATCAAAAAGAATCCTGTCCATCTCATCAGACTGTTCCAAGAGAAAAATGTCAGAAGAGCCTCCATCGCGCCTTCACTGCTGACTGCTCTGCCCAAAACAGACATACCGACACTGAAAACCATCGTGCTTATCGGAGAACCTATCTCACTGCCCGTCAGAAACTATTGGATGCAGCGCCATCAACTGGTAAACTGCTATGGGTTTACAGAAAGTGCCCTCTGCGTATCGACAGGCATTTACACAGCCGACACCCCAGTGAATGACATTGGTGAGATTACACCTTGTCTGGAGGCCCATCTGCTGGATGAGAATCTCCATGAAGTAGAACCTGGGGAAACAGGAGAACTCTGTATCGGTGGTCCTTCGCTGACAGAAGGCTATTGGAACCGGAACGACCTGAATGCAGAGAAATTCATCAGTAACACCTATAGTGCAGGTGAACACCATCGTTGCGATGTCCTATACAGAAGCGGTGACAGAATGGCACAGGCCCCTGACGGCCATATGCTCTATATGGGTCGTACCGATGATCAGGTGAAGATTAGAGGTATGCGCGTGGAGACCCGTGAGGTGGAAATGACTATAGAAGTCTTCACAGGCATCGAGAAATGCATCGTTATGGCAAAACCATATCAAGAATCGAAACGATTGGTAGCCTATCTGAAATCCGAAGGTGAAATTAACCTCGCTCGCCTGAGGGCATTTGTCGAAACCCGTCTGCCGGAATTCATGTGTCCCTCGATCTATATTCCCATCGAGGAGATCCCGATGACTATTAATCGCAAGGTGGACAAAAGCAGTCTACCTGAGCCTGAATGGGATGATCCCTATTCAGACCCCATTGTCGATTCGCTAACGATGATGAAGATGGTAGCAGAGAAGGAATTCCTGCCACAGGAAGACCACGCCGCTGTGCCACCCTCTCAGGTACAACTGCCTCAATCGCTCAAGAGTATTTGGGCAGACTGTAACTTGTCGAAGAAAAGAAATGAAGCTTATAAACTATTTTATGTCTTTGAGATTGATGGTGGTTACACTCCCCAGCAAATAGAACAGGTATGGAATCAGATTACGGAACAGCATGAAAGCCTGAGACTTTCTTTTATTTTCGACGGAAAGGAAGTCGTCGGACACGTCAATCCTGTAGTGCATGAAAATCTGGTATGCACCAATATCAGCGATAAAGAAAGGCTTCGCACGTATAAAGCCTTTTATTCCCAACCGCTGCCATACAACAGCCAGATATTGTACAGGCTTCGATTGTTTCACCTCTCCGACGGACGGTATGAACTCTGCCTACTCATCCATCACATGATCTTCGACGGCCTCTCCTACTCGATTCTTTCCAGTCAGTTCCAACAATTCTTAAAGGCATCCCCGAGTCCTTCAAATGTGTCGTCAAGTTACTGTGACTATCTCTCATGGAAGATCACATCCGAAAATACTGACCGTGAAGCGCATCATGCTTTCTGGAAACGCTATTTGGGTAGCCACGCGCCCTTACAGATTCCTCAATACCAGAACGGACAGGGCGACAGCAGTGCTTTTTACGAACTCAGATTGTGCAACGAAGCATACCAGCACATAGCCAATTACTGCAGAAAAGAGTCGGTCACGCCCTTTACGGTAATTCTGGCCGGCTATTGTGTCACCATCGGCACATTCCTTTCAGTCTCTGCACCTGTCATCAGTATCGCTACAACAGACAGAGATCGCCCGTCACGACTGAACACCGTCGGCTATATGGTCTCTATTTTACCCTTGAAAATGGACTGTGGCAACGGTTCAACTGTACGTTCCCTCATCGATAAGATTGTCAGCGATATGGCCAATATCAGAAGCCATGTGCTGCCTATTGATGAGATCTCGCAATTCACTCCTAAAGGGACAGGCTTACGACTGACCGACATATCCTTCAGTATGCAAGACGAAATGCCACCTTTCACAATTCCCGAGAATTGGGAAGTTGAGAGTCCTTCGGCACTGGCTGTCTATGCCTATTGGAGTCAGCATCATATCACCATTCAGTTCCATTATCAGCAGCGGTGGTTCTCCAGGCAAGTCATAGAGAGCATGGCCAAGACGTTAGATACCGTCTATATCAATATGCTCAGTAACCCTGATCTGCCTTTGGAGCAATGTCCATTAATATCACCACTAAAACAAGCCGAACTGACGGAGCAATTCAGATTCCAGACTTCAAATAGTCAGGAGACCGTTCTTTCAGCCATCGGGCAGATTGCCCAAAAGATGCCACACCGTATCGCCTATCGCTATCAAGGCCATGATACGGACTATCAGGAACTATTGGACTTGTCAGAAAAGACAGCAGAGCAAATCCGACAGGTATCAACAGTTTGGCGACATGACGAGGAGGTGTTCGGCATCGGAGTGAAGTTGCACGATAAGGGACAACTCATACCTACGGTACTAGCCATTTTCAAACTCGGACTGTATTATGTTCCCATTGAGCCCTCGTTGCCAAAGGAACGTCAGGACTATATTGTGAAAGAAGCCGACTGCAGACTCATCGTCACAGACAACGGCATTGAACATTCGATACAAACAACAGTTCCGCACCCAAGAATATCTTCACTGCAGCATACAGCATACGTTATCTTCACCTCCGGATCTACCGGAAAGCCCAAAGGCACGCCCATCAGTCATGAGAATCTGATGACCTTCTGCCAGAATGCCCGTTCCGTAACCGAGATTGACAGCAACACACGCATGTTGCAGTTTGCCAATCTGGGATTCGACGCTTCCATCTATGAACTGTTCCCGGTCCTGACAGCAGGCGGTACATTGGTATTCCCGGAAGAAGCAGACAGACATAATCTGAGCCGACTGCTAGACTTCATTCAAGAAGAGCGCATCAGTGTGGCTGTCATCCCTCCCTCATTGCTGTCTGTGTTACCCTATCGTGAAATCCCCACCCTCAAGACAATAGTGCTCGGTGGTGAAACAACACCCAAGTCTATTCAACTTTTATGGAGCCGTCATTACAGGCTCATCAACGGCTATGGTCCTACAGAGAACACGGTCATGTCGACCTACCAGGACATCTCCGACGAGTTACCAGCCTACAATATCGGCAAGGCTCTGCCTGGCGTTTCGACCTACGTCGTTGACAAACATATGCGTTTGTTGCCCGACTATGTCCAAGGACAGCTGTTCATAGGCGGCAGACAACTGACAGCAGGTTATATCGCACGCGATGACATCAACAAAAAGAAATTCACCCGCAATCCCTTCTCTACACCAGAAAATGACCTGAGAGGCGAGAATCAGACCATCTATGCCACCGGCGATATGGTAGCCAGAACCGTTGACGGCGATTACCTCTTTCTGGGTCGCAAGGATTCGCAGGTTAAAATCAGGGGGCATAGAATAGAGACCGAAGAAATTGCCCACGCTATGGAAAGGGAGCCTAATGTCCATCAGGTATTTATTACCACCGGGACTATCGGTGACAGTAAGGAAATCATAGCCTATTATACTGAGAAACCGGATACATCCGTCATGCCGGAAGATATCCGATTCCTGCTCCAACTGCAGCTGCCTTCCTACATGATTCCTGCTTATATCATTAAGTTGGATGCTTTCCCATTGACCGTCAATAACAAGATTGACGAGGGCCGTCTCCCACTGCCGAAATACATCAGCCAAAGCACGGATATTGACTTAGAGCACATCACCTCTATCGAGAAGATGCTCTTAGCCTACGAGCAGGAGCATCTGGAAGCATGTAAATGGTACAATGGCTTTGATGCCGGAAAACCTGTTGTGGTGCTTGTCTGTGGCCATAACACTTCATTTCCTTTCTACGAGGAATACCTTCGTGGTTTAAGCCGCCAGTTCTCGATACTCGTATTCGAATCATTCATCTTCAAGTACCAACGACCCGATTTCCAGGCATCCGATTATCTGGACTATCTCCTCATGCATACCGAAAACGAGGTTCGCGAGAAGGAAGTAAAGATCTATGCAGTTACAGGTCATTCCATCGGTTCCGAACTCGGCATCCAACTAGCAGAACGTATCCGACAACGGCATAACCCCAAAGTCAGGATGGTTGCTATCGATACCTATTTGACAAGCATTCCTGCCACTAATCGCTCTGTCCCTGAGGACTTTATCATCCTCTATCGGATGAGAGAGACCATGCCTTCCTTAATCTTTAAGGGCCAGATGGCAGTCGCATTGGCAAGCAAGCCCTCAGCATCACCCATCCTTAATGGAGAACCTGACCCACAATTCCTCAAGATATCAGAGACCATCGTGAAAAAGAACCACGAGGCATGGAAAGAGAAATATCCCCAAGCCACAAAACTAATTCTCGATACAGACCATTTCGGCATTCTCCAATCAAAGTTTATAGACGATATCATAGCATTGTTTTGACCCCCAATAAGCATATTAATATATGAGAATACTGATTATTTTACTTTTTCTTTGCGCATCAAGTCTAAACGCCATAGCACAGGAGAGCTTCCTCCGCCAAGTGTACACCCAGGCGGAGAACGACTACAATTTAGGCCGCATTGAGCAGGCCTCCACAGCCCTTCTCAACAACATGAAAGCATTTCAAGGCAATCTCCGTGAAAGCAGCCTTCGGCTGCTGGTGCTCTGCTGGCTTGGACTCGATGAAACAGAGAAAGCGGAGGAATGGACGGCAAAGCTCCTGGCCGAAGATCCCTACTACACAGCCTCGTCACAGGATCCTCAGCGTTTTATCGACCTGGTGGAAAACATCAAGCGGGGTCTTACGGTAACAATCACCACTGCATCGAGTCATGCCGAGTCGCTCGCAGAGGTACCTGTGCCCACAACCCTCATCACCGAGGAAATGATACATAACTGTGGAGGCCAGAACCTTCAGGAGGTGCTCGCCGCCTACGTGCCAGGCATGAACATCATCGACTGCAACGACGACATCAATATTGCCATGCGCGGTATCTACAGTAATGGTCAGGAGAAGATCCTCATCATGCTCAATGGCCATCGCATGAACAGTTACTGTACGAACATCGCCTCACCCGACTTCAGCATCAGCCTTGCAAAAATCAAACAGATAGAAGTTTTACGCGGTCCAGCCTCATCGCTCTATGGCGGGGTGGCGCTGACTGGTGTGGTAAACATCATCACCCAACAGGGAGCTGATATCGATGGCATCGAGGCAAAAGTCGGCATTGGTAATTACGGACAGATGCGTGGCGACCTCGTCTTCGGTAAGCGCTATTTCGACC
>JAEENF010000082.1 GCA_016283605.1 Prevotella sp. | reverse complement strand
CAGGCAGCAACGACGGAGATTCCAGGTTATACGGTTAAAGGGAAGAGTGTCTCTTATCCAGGTCTTCCGGCAACGACCTTTAACTGGGCAGCGATGACTGATAATCCTGCAACGGGTACACCAGCTGGTGATGCTGTGGCTAAGTTGATGCAGTATTGTGCTTTCGGTTGTCAGGCTGATTTTGGTATCGATAATACATCTATTTATAATAATGAACCAGAAAACGCCCTGAAGAATTACTTCCATTATGGTGCTGGTGTGAAATATGTGGAACGTGAAAACTATAAGGATGATGACTGGGAAGAACTGATCTATAGCGAACTCGCTGCACAGCGTCCTGTCATCTATACAGGACAGAGTTATATTGCTGAATTGGACGGCTATGCCGGACATGCTTTCGTGGTACATGGCTACAAAGATGGTTTATATGCCGTCAACTGGGGTTGGGGTCAGTCCGTTACTGTGGATGGCTATTATAGGCTGGATGCATTGGATCCTGCTGATTTAGGCGTCGGAGGTGGTAGCGGTGCCTATGATACGGGTCAGACCGCTATCGTGGGTATCTCGAAGGATGATGTGGAAACCTATCAGGTGGTGGATGAAAATGTTGCGTTGACACTGAAAGACCTCACTGTGGACGATACAGAGTACGAACTGATTGGTAATAGTTATTATATGGTTACTGTGGAATGTATGTTGGTTAATGCGTTTACCAATACTTACACCTTTGATATAAACTATAAGCTTTGTAAAGGTGATAACTTCATAGATTACATATATGATAAGGGTTCTTTATATGAGGTTTCTCCTGTGGTTTATTTCCCTCAGGTTACATTCCATATCCCCTATTTAGATCCTGGTACCTATAAGATTGTGTTCGTCAGTCGTCAGGCTGGGGTGGGTGAGTATCTCGATGACTACGGCAGTGATAAGTATTATCTAACAGCAGTTATCTCTGCGGATAAGAAGCTGAAACTCTATGTGGGCGAGCCTGAAGGTACAGAGCCTGATCCGCAGCCGGATCCGGATCCTGACCCCGAGGTCACTCAGGAACAGTTGGATCAGCTGTCAACCGCTGTTACAAGCGCCAGCGCCCAACTGGCAACGCTCACAGACCTTGCCGCAGACAAGAAGAAGGCGCTGGATGGCTATCAGAGTGCCACAAAGACCATCAACGATGACATCAAACCCGTCATAGCATCTCTTAAGGAGCTCGATGATAAGCTGCAGAAAGACGAGTATCTGACGGCCGATCAGAAGAAAGAGTTCGAAGACCGTCGTCAGAAACTGTGGCAGAGTCTGTCAGGCATCAGCGAGTCCGTTGTTACGCTGGATGCGATTCTGTCCGAAGATCAGAAGACCGTATCCGGCGTTGAGGCAGACATTACTGGGATTTCCGAAGCCCTGAAGACGCTGGCAGCAGCTATCCCCACGATCACCAAGAAGGAAGATCTGGAGAAAGCCCAGATACAGTACAACAACTGTATCGCCGCAATCACTGCCGATGATGCAAAACTCAAGGCCATCGATACCGCTACGTTAGAGGCAACGCTGAAGACGCTGAGTGTCTCTGACATCGCTACTGACACCAAGACCTTGGGTGCCGACATCGATAAGGCGATATCAACAGCCAAGGAGAGTGCCCAGCAACAGGAGGAACAGGAGAAGCTGGCGAAGGCCAAGGACCGTCTGCAGAAGGCCATCGACGACCTGAAGACTCAGATTGCAAACCATCAAATCGCATACGATAGGGGACTAGACAGCATCAAGGTCTTCACCGAAAAGATGGCCATCGTCGACAAAGCCATTGAGACACTGACAGCAAAGATTGAGGCCCTCGGGAAACTCATCGAGGAGAATAGTCCTGCGGCAAAGACACGTGCCATGAGTGACGAAGACTATCAGGATGCCACTGAAGCACTCGGACAACTGCAAGGATATCTTACAGAATTCATCCAGGGCCGTGATGTCATTACCGACCAGATTACTACACTTAAAAATTACGCTGCCAATGTCGAGAAGATCTTGAATGCTGAGAAGACAGAACTCGAGAAGGTGGAAAACTGGGTAAAACAAGAAACAGACAAGATGGAATCCCCCGATGAAGTGAATGCCAAGGCTGAGAGCATAGAAAGCTATGCTCCAACGGCTGAGAAGCAGTTCGCAGAAGCAATCGATGTTCTCGACAATAAATTGGATATTGTATCTCATAATGTCATTGAGGCATACGATTATGCTACCACGTTTATCGATACTTTAGACCTTGTCCAGTCAATGATCGACGAAGCTATCGCTGCAGGCATCAGTTCGCTCACAATCGACGAAAATGAGGTCGAGGGACGCTACGATATGCAGGGCCGGAAGGTCGACAGCGGTCAGAAAGGTGTGCAGATCCTTCGTCTGAAGAACGGACAGACGCGAAAGGTATATGTCAGATAACGCCTGTAAAAAGGCGTTTCTGACTGCCTTTGCAAACTTTTGCGAACTAAAAAAATGATTGCGAACTATTGCAAACAAAATTTCTTGGAAGTATAGAAACAAAGTCGTAACTTTGCACCATGATCTACGAGATAATCATAGGAATACTGGTTTATGCCGTACTGTTCGTGGTGACCATTCAGGCTAGCCGCAGGAAGGTGGTAGCTTTGCAGGACCGTCTTGATAAGGTACGCGCACTGCAGGAGACCCAACAGTCCCAGAGTCAGCAGAACATTGCCCAGAACGAGGCGAAGATCCGCGAGCTGGAAACGCTGCTGCAGAAACTGGGTGACGAGAACTCGTTGCTCCGTCTGGAACTGGAAGAGAAGAAGGCCACCCTTGACTATAATAATAAGGTGGCGATGATTGAGAACGAGAAGCGCCAGCAGGCCGAGACCGTCATCTTCTCCTCAGAGATCTACCATCGTCTGCAGCAGTGCCTGAACAGCGGCAGGAGCCTGAGCCATCAGGACTGGATCCAGCTGGCAGAACTGGTGAACAGCATCTACACAGGGTTTACGGAGAAGCTCTACAACCTCTACCGTATGTCTGAGCAGGACTATCACGTGAGTCTTCTCATCAAGGTGAGGATCCAGCCGAAGGACATCGCCCTGCTGACGGCTCACTCGAAGGAGAGCGTCGCCTCTACACGTAGCCGCCTGTACACCAAGGTCTTCGGACAGAAGGGCTCGTCGAAAGATTGGGATGACTTTGTTTTATCACTTTAAATATTTGCAGTTATGATTGAGTATTTGGCACAACACTTATGGCAGATGTGGGCGGTAGTATCCGTCATCTGTCTGATTCTGGAGCTCACGGCGGGTGACTTCTTCATCATCTGCTTCTCCATCGGTGCGTTCTTTGCGGCCATCGCGGCTGCACTGGGCGGCAACATCTATATCCAGCTGGCGACCTTCGCCGTCTTCACACTCATCAGCCTCTTCTGGGTACGTCCCTTTGCCCAGCGCTATCTGCACAAGGGCGAGGACAACCGCGTGAGCAATGCTGATGCGCTGATGGGCCGACAGGGTAGGGTGGTCGAGGCTGTAAAGGCTGACGCCTTCGGTCGTGTACAGATCGACGGCGACATCTGGAAGGCTGTCACCAACGAGTCGCAGGATATCCCTGAAGGTGCTAACGTCCGTGTCATCGGACGCGAGAGCACGATTATTACAGTAGAAACAATTATCAACAACCAATAAACATTAAAGATTATGATGAGTTATGTATTGATTGCCATCGTCGTACTGGTGATTCTGTTCGCCAAGATGGCCCTTGTGATTATCCCTCAGTCCGAAACCAAGATTGTGGAGCGTCTGGGACGTTATTATGCCACGCTGAAGCCGGGTATCAATGTCATCATCCCCTTCATCGACCGTGCGAAATCCATCGTCGTGCTGAATCACGGACGCTACCAGTATTCTACCACCATCGACCTGCGTGAACAGGTCTACGACTTCCCCAAGCAGAACGTGATCACGAAGGATAACGTACAGACGGAGATCAACGCCCTGCTGTACTTCCAGATCGTCGACCCCTTCAAGGCCACCTACGAGATCAACAACCTGCCCAACGCCATCGAGAAGCTGACGCAGACCACCCTGCGTAACATCATCGGTGAACTGGAGCTCGACGAGACGCTGACCTCGCGTGATACGATCAATAAGAAGCTCTCTGCCGTGCTCGACGATGCCACCGACAAGTGGGGTGTGAAGGTGAACCGCGTAGAGCTGCAGGACATCACGCCTCCCGACTCTGTCCTCACCGCGATGGAGAAGCAGATGCAGGCCGAGCGTAACAAGCGTGCACAGATCCTGACCTCAGAGGGACAGAAGGCCGCAGAGATCCTGGCTTCCGAGGGTGAGAAGACCGCCATCGTCAACAAGGCCGAGGCTGCCAAGCAGGAGGCCATCCTTCAGGCAGAAGGTGAGGCTCAGGCCCGTATCCGTAAGGCTGAGGCTGAGGCCAAGGCCATCGAACTGATCACCGAGGCCGTCGGCAAGTCGACCAATCCTGCCAACTACCTGCTGGCCCAGAAGTATATCCAGATGATGCAGGAACTGGCTGAGGGCGACAAGACCAAGACCGTCTATCTGCCATACGAGGCTACCAATTTGATGGGCAGCATTGGTGGAATTAAGGACCTCTTTAAGTCAGAATAATACTTTTTTGCAAAAATTCAGGGCAGAATGTAACGGTTTCGAATAAAATTGTGTAACTTTGCAGCCGAAAATGGCACTTTGCCACTTCGAAATGCAAAATCATACGGTATGGTACACAATATTTTCAAGGGACTGGGCATCGCCCTCATCACACCTTTCAAGGAAGACGGCTCCGTTGACTATGAGTCATTGATACGTCTGATAGACTATCAGCTCAACAACGGTGCCGACTTCTTTTGTATTCTCGCTACAACGGGTGAGACGCCTACACTCACCGCTGAGGAGAGACTGAAGATCAAGGATCTTGTTGTCGACTATGTTCAGGGCCGTGTGCCTATCCTCATGGGCTGTGGCGGCTACAACACCGCTGCCGTCGTCGAGGAGCTGAAGACAGGCGACTTCCGCGGTGTCGACGGTATCCTGAGTATCTGTCCGTATTACAACAAGCCTTCGCAGGAGGGTCTCTACCAGCATTTCAAGGCCATCTCGGCAGCTACCTCGCTGCCCATCGTGATGTACAACGTACCTGGTCGTACGGGTGTCAACATGCAGGCCGCCACCACCGTCCGTCTGGCCCGCGACTGTCAGAATATCGTGGCCATCAAGGAGGCCAGCGGTAATCTGGAACAGGTCGACGAGATCATCAAGAACAAGCCCAACGACTTCGACGTGATCTCCGGCGACGACTCTCTGACGTTCCCCATGATCAGCTGTGGTGCCGTAGGCGTCATCAGCGTCATCGGCAACGCACTCCCCAAGGAGTTCTCGAAGATGATCCGTCTGCAGATGCGTGGCGAGTATGATCCTGCCCGCAAGATCCATCATCGCTTCACCGACCTCTTCTCGTTGCTCTTCGTCGACGGTAACCCTGCCGGCGTGAAGGCGATGCTCTCAGAGATGGGCTTCATCCAGAACATCCTCCGTCTGCCGCTGGTGCCCATGCGCATCAAGAACATGCAGCGGATGTCGGAAATCTTGAAAGAACTCAAGATTTAGGGAATAGTGAAAAGTGAATAGTGAATAGTGGTTGAGTCGAAGGTCATACACGAGATTACCCCGCTGATGGGTAAGGATGTGCTCTACATTGCCGAGCGTCGCAAGAAGGAGTTCACCTATCCCATCCATAACCATAAGGTGTTCGAGCTCAACTTTGTGGAGCATGCCCCAGGTGTGCGACGCATCGTGGGCGACTCCAACGAGGTGATCGGCGATTACGACCTTGTACTGATCACCAGTCCCGACCTGGAACACGTCTGGGAGCAGAATGACTGCATCAGCGAGGATATTCACGAGATAACCGTTCACTTCGAGTTCGACTTTTCCGACGAGAACAGCATCTTTGCCCGCAATCCCTTCACATCCGTGAGGAAGATGATGAACGAGGCCCGTAAGGGTCTCTGCTTCCCGATGGAGGCCATCATGAAGGTCTACCAGCTGCTCAACACGCTGAGTTCGGAGAGCGACGGCTACTACGCCTTCATGAAGTTCCTGACCATCCTCTACGAGTTGTCGCGATGCGACGGCGCACGTACCCTCGCCACCAGCAGCTATGCCAAGGTCGAGGTGGCCAGCGACAGCCGACGGGTGCTGAAGGTGAAGGACTACATCAGCAAGAATTACATGAACGAGATCCGTCTCAACGATGTGGCCAGTCTCGCGGGCATGAGTCCCAGCGCGTTCAGCCGCTTCTTCAAGTTGCATACGGGTCGTAACCTCAGCGACTATATTATCGACATGCGTTTGGGCTATGCCAGCAGGATGCTGGTCGACAGCACGCATTCCATCGCGGAGATTGGCTATGGCTGCGGGTTTAACAACCTGAGCAATTTCAACCGAATCTTCAAGAAAAAGAAGGGTTGCAGTCCTTCCGAATTCCGCGAGAATTATCACAAAACACGCATCATCGTATAGGCTATCGAGGGGTCAGAAGGGCTAAAATGCATTTTTTTTGAAAAAAGTCCCGAAAAAATTTGGTCAGTTCGGAAAAAGTGCGTACCTTTGCACCCGCAAAACAAAAACGGATTGGTTCCGTAGCTCAACTGAATAGAGCATCTGACTACGGATCAGAAGGTTGTGGGTTTGAATCCCGCCGGAATCACAAAAGAAAAATTCGCAAGATACTGAATATCAGTTCTTGCGAATTTTCTTGTTGTAACAGGCTGTTTAGAACTTGTACTTCAGACCAGCGAGTACGATACCCTGTTCACCGGCACCGGCCTCGAGGAAACCGCGGAAGTTCTGGCTACCGAACTCAATGCCCAGAGCTGATACCTGATACATGAAGTAGAGCTTGCTGTCGCTGTCGCTGCCACCCTTGGTGTCTTCCGACTTAAACACACTCATCATAGCACCGGCAGCCAACTTCGAATACATACCGAAGTTCTTGCCGTTCACATAATAGTACTTGAAGGCGGGCATCAGCGAGAAGTAGTGGCGCGTACGCTCACCGACCTTCTGGTTGTTATATTCCACATCCTCACCATACTGGGCATAGGTGGCGATGGCACCAACGGCCATGCGGGGATTGTCCAGATGACGGAAGTACTCCACGCCCAGCGAACCGAACTGCTTGTCGTTGGTGAGCTTTCGTCCTGACCACGACTCGAAGAGGGCAAATCCGATGCCGTTTCCGATACCGTCGCCAATCAGCGAGACACCAAGTCCGTAGCTGACGCCAATCTCGTTCAGAGGGTCATCACTCTGTGCGTTCACATTCATTGTAGTCATCAAGGCGACTACTGCCATCACAAAGATTTTTTTCATTACTATAAGGGTTAATTGTTTTTGACGCTGCAAAGATACAAAAATCAGCCGAAAGTACCAAAGCTTTCAGCTGATTATTTTTGGTGAATCATGTGTGAATCATGGGGACTGGCACCTCTGTGAGCAGGGAGCTCTGCGACCGAATTACAGGGTGCCTGTCCCCTGTGATTCGCCTCGCTCCCTAGAGCGAAATAGGCCCATACCCCATACAACTCGTGGTCGTAATCGCTGTGACGAACGCCGTGAGCGCAGCTACTATCATCTTCACCGCAATCTCAACAATCCGATTCCTTTTCATAGCAGAGTAATCATAATTATTAATTCTTAATCCTTAATTCTTAATTACTCCAGAATCAGTTCTGATCGCCTTCCTCGCCATCACTTCCCGAGTTGATCACCAGCGTCGAGGCCTGTGCCGGCATCTGGAACGTACCAACGTACTCACCATCGTTCTCAGTCAGCGAGACGTTCGAACCGTTCAGCGTAGCTGATGGAATCTGACCCTCAGCGGGAGTTACTGCGATATACACGTTAGCACCGCTCTCGAGGCTGTCACCGCTGTTGATGGTCTCCTCACTGTCGTTCTTCACGGTCGAGGTACCGCTACCGCTCTTGGTGATGGTCAGCGCGAAGCTGGTCGCCTGGTTCTGGTCGGAACCGCTATTACCGCCCTGAGAACCGCCGTTTCCGGTGCCTGAGCCCTGCTCCGATCCACCGCCGCTCGGCGTAGTGCCGCCATTAGCCGGACTCAGCACGAAGCTGATCGGGGTCTTGTTCTGGAAACGCTTCTCCTTGCCCTCTACGGTGGTCTTGATGCTCTCTACCACGTAGCCCGCAGTGAAGATACAATCGTCCTTCAGCGATCGGCTGGTGAGCTTCTCACCCTTAGAGTTCTCGGGGGTGAAGATGATGTGAACACCCTCAATCAGGCTCTCCAGACCTACCTCCATTGCCTTGGCCACAGAGTTGGCGCCGCCCTTCTTCGACTCCACAGAGGGAGAGAAGGTTCCCAGACCTTCGAGCTTCACGGGCTGTCCCTGACAGATCAGCTCCTTCATACACTCTACCACCTGCTGTACCACGAGCACCACCATCTGGTAGTCGGCCAGCTTACCGTGTTCGGTCATGTGACGGCAGAAGCCCTTCAGTGCGAGCGGCTCCTTGGAGTCTGCCTCGGGGTACCACTTACCGAAACCGTTGCTACTTGAGTTCTTGTTCTGGCGAAGGTTAATCACCATTGGAATTTCTTGTCGTGCCATAATTTAAATCCTTTCTTTTTGTTTAAAACGTTAATAAATTGTTGTTAATTAAAATGGTTAATAAATTGTTTTCTTGTCGCTCATCCGAAAGCCGCGCGCCTGCTTCATCTGATTGACAATGCAAAGGTACAAAGAATTTTTGATACTTCAAACATATTTCATATTAATAACTGTTAAAACTATACTTTCCCGCCCGCGCGCCGCCGAACGACTATTTTACTCAAATTAATCTCCGATTTTTATTAAATTAAAGGCATATTTTAGTCTCTCGTAATTTTGTGGTCATTATGGTCA
>JAEENF010000081.1 GCA_016283605.1 Prevotella sp. | reverse complement strand
GAGCGAGCATCTTAGGACTTGTCAAGTCGTTGATTGCTACTACTTCATAACCTTCAGCCTCGAACATCTGACGGAATGCGAGACGACCAATACGGCCAAAACCGTTAATTGCTACTTTTGTCATTTTTACTTAATTATTAAATGGGTTTATACCTAAATTACTAACTTTTTTCGGTCTTTTCGACATTTTTTTTCGATTTCGGATGCAAAGTTACGAAAAAATTCCTATATTTGCACCATAAATCTGTCAAAAAAGAAGTGAAAAGAGAGAAGTGAAAAGTGAAAAGACTATAATTCCGGTGTGCGAACACGGAGATTGCAAAACGCAGATTACAAATTAAACCTCAATATTAACATTAAAAAAATTAAAGAGTTATGGGATTTATTAGTGAATTCAAAGAGTTTGCCATGAAGGGCAACGTGATGGACATGGCTGTCGGTGTGATCATCGGCGGTGCGTTTGGAAAGATTGTGACCTCTCTGGTCAATGATGTTCTCATGCCGGTCATCAGTCTGGCTACGGGCGGCATCGACTTTACCGATCTCTTTGTCAACCTCGGCGAAGGCAACTACGCAACCCTCGCAGCAGCCAAGGAGGCAGGTGCAGCCGTATTGGCCTACGGACAGTTCATTCAGAACGTTATCGACTTCATTATCATCGCCTTCTGTATCTTCTTGATGATCAAGGCCATGAACAAGCTGAAGAAGAAGGAAGAGCCCGCTCCGGAAGCACCGAAGGGTCCCTCTCAGGAGGAGTTGCTCGCTGAAATCCGCGACCTGCTGAAGCAGAAATAACATCTACACCTTATTTATAATATATGGGCGATGCCACTCGGCACCGCCCATTGTCATATAGGGAAGGAGTTTAGCATAAAAAAAGTCTCGTTTTACTGCCGGATTGCTGCCAGTTTAGTAACACTTAGACGCCATTTCTACAGATAGGTTGTCTTTCTTCAGAATTAAGTGGCGCTTATTGGGAAATAAGTGGCGAGTATTATGTCACAAAGTGTCCTGACCCCGATGTGACATTATTCTGAATATTTTGACAGGCCATTATCTTTTACGGGTTTGCCGTTTTCGTCGAGCTTCACGGTCTTGGCATAGACAGGACGCATGCCGTTCCACGTAAACGTGTGCTGCTTGGGACCGTCATTGCCCCACTCGTCGATGAGCAGCGTTTTACCCTTGCGTGGCAGGTGACAGAATATCTGTGTGAAGTCGCCGCGGTCACCCCAGCGGAAACCTGTCAGAATGTCGGGCTCAGGGGTGAGCGTCTTCTTCGCAGCGTCGTAGTCGTAGAAGCAGACGAACTCCAGGCAGGGATCGGTGGGTTTACCTATGCGGACGGCAAAGAGCCGGTGGCCGTTGCTGCGATTCCAGAAACAGGCCGACATATAGGCACCATCAGTTCCAGCATCATCCAACTCGGCATAGCCGTTCTTGGCATCGACGGTAACGGTGAGTGCCGTCTCTTTGTCGAGCACGCGCTTGTCGAGCCCCTGTTCCATCGTCTCGCAGATGGCACCGCCCATCCATGTGGGCCACGTGTGGTTGAAACTTTCGAGCATAATGCCAAGACTACCGTTGATGACGTTAGTGATGGTCTTCGTGCCCCACCCTTTGTCAATCACTTCGAGCGGGCAGCTCTCGAATTCACGGTCCTGTGCGCTGGCACTGATGACGGACATCATGAATAATGATAAAAGAATCAGCAGATTACGCATAATGGTGGTCCAAGAAAGGAATTACTCCCACTCGATCGTTGCGGGTGGTTTTGAGGAGATGTCGTAACAGACGCGGTTGACACCACGTACCTTGTTGATGATCTCATTGCTGACCTTCGCCAGAAAATCGTAGGGCAGATGGGCCCAGTCGGCTGTCATGGCATCCGTAGAGGTCACGGCACGGAGGGCGACGGGATTCTCATAGGTACGTTCATCACCCATCACACCGACACTACGGACGGTACTGAGGAGGATGGCACCAGCCTGCCAAACCTTATTATATAGCGTTTCGCCATCGGCATCGACATACTCGCGCAGACCACGGATATAGATATCGTCGGCATCCTGAAGGATACGCACCTTCTCTCTCGTGATGTCGCCCAAGATACGAACGGCAAGACCAGGTCCTGGGAAAGGATGACGGTTGATGAGGTGCTCGGGCATACCCAACTGACGGCCTACACGGCGAACCTCGTCCTTGAAGAGCCATTTCAGCGGTTCGCAGAGCTGCAGATGCATTTCCTTGGGCAGACCGCCCACGTTATGGTGGCTCTTGATGACCTTACCCGTGATGTTCAGCGACTCGATGCGGTCGGGATAGATAGTACCCTGAGCGAGCCAACGGGCATCGGTAATCTTCTTGGCTTCGGCGTTAAAGACCTCAACGAAGTCACGACCAATGATCTTACGTTTCTGCTCCGGTTCGGTGACACCAGCGAGGTCACTGAAGAACTTCTCTGAGGCATCGACGCCAATCACATTCAGGCCCAATACTTTATAGTCATCCATCACCTGCGTGAACTCGTTCTTGCGGAGCATACCGTGATCGACGAAAATACACGTGAGACGATTGCCGATAGCACGATTGAGCAAGACGGCAGCCACAGAGCTATCGACACCGCCAGAGAGACCTAAGATGACACGATCCTGTCCTAACTGGGCCTTGAGCTCAGCCACTGTAGTATCGACAAACGAGGCAGCGCTCCACTCCTGACGGGAACCACAAATGTCGACCACGAAGTTCTTGAGGAGCAGTGTGCCCTGCAAGGTGTGGTACACCTCAGGATGGAACTGCACAGCCCAGACGGGTTGCTTGGTTGAAGCAAATGCGGCGTTCTGTACGTCCTTGGTAGAGCCGATGACCTTAAAGTCCTCAGGGATGGCGGTGATGGTATCGCCGTGAGACATCCACACTTGGGAGTGTTGGTCGAAATCCTTAAAGAGCGGGTTCGTTGTGTCCACCGTCTGCAGATTAGCACGTCCGTACTCACGCGAATCGGCCTTCTCAACCTTTCCACCGAGGGTATGACTGATAAACTGCGCACCATAGCAGATGCCCAATACGGGGATACGGCCTACGAACTGCGAAAGGTCGACCTTGAAGGCCTCCGGATCGTGTACCGAATAGGGGGATCCACTGAGGATGACACCTATCACAGAAGGATCATCAGCAGGAAACTTGTTGTAAGGAAGGATTTCGCAGAAAGTATCGAGCTCTCGGACACGACGTCCGATGAGCTGTGTGGTCTGAGAACCGAAATCCAGAATAATAATCTTTTGCATATATACTATTTTGTTATAAATTCATTAGCTTGGTCAAGGGTGTCGAGTTTGCCGACGTCAAGGAGTCGAAGGTCTTTCTGTTCGTAGCCTCGAATAAGACAATCGGCACAGACCTTCAAATAGAAGTCCATGATAGGGAAACGCTCGGGCATCTGTTCCAACAGAGGGAAGATGGTTGGCCAGAGGACGTGAATGCCGGAGAAGGCGAGACGTCGTTCTCCTGTACGCCCCCGGAGTTCACCCGTCTCGATATTGGTCCAGCCCTGCAGGCGCATCTCATCGTCGAAGAGCAGATAGCGCTTGGTCTTACGCTCACTCACAAGGAGAAGGGCATCAGGATGAGGGGCGTCCTCACAGAGGGGACAGTCCCTCTGTGCTTTGCGAGTTTCGCACAGTAGGGACAGTCCCCCTGTGAGAATATCGACATTGTGAATGAGGATGGGCGATGCAGGATCGAAGAGAGGCATGGCCTTGCGGATGCCACCACCGGTCTCGAGAAGTCCAGAGGTCTCATCGGAAATGCGGATATCAAGTCCGAAGTTATCGTTCGCACTCAGATAGTCGACAATCTGCTGGGCAAAATGGTGGACATTGACCACAATACGTTCATAGCCGGCAGCCTTCAGTTTCATGATCACATGCCAAAGCAATGGTTGTCCCCCTACCCTTACCAATGCTTTCGGCATCGTGTCGGTAAGCGGTTTCAGTCGCGTGCCAAGGCCCGCAGCAAAGACCATTGCCTGTTTCATGCCCGCAAAATTACACAAAAATAGCGAAATAAGCCCACTTTCTTAGGTTATTTTTACTAAAGAATCAAAAAAACTATCACTCTTTTGACTTATCCGCGAAAAAATATCTAACTTTGCAGCCGATTAATCAAAAATGTCCTAACATATTATGCGCAAAAACTTATTATTGCTTATTTCATTATTCAGCACAGGCATCGCTCAGGCACAGGATAACAAAAGTGATCTGGTCATCAATGAAGTCATGCAGTCGAATGTTGAATGCATCATGGACGATATCCATGAATTTCCCGATTCTTGGGTGGAACTCTACAATACCACCGACCAAACCATTAATCTAAAGGATTATAGTCTTTGGGACAAAGACAAGCCCAACAAAGCCTGGCAGTTGCCCGATCAGACGGTAGCCGCCCACCAGTGGGTGCTGGTCTACTGTGACAAGGAAGATGATAAAGGCGGCATGCATGCCAGCTTCCGTCTGGACTCTGGTAAGGCGAAAGTGTACCTCTTCAAGAACGGTGAGCGCGTAGACTCCATCGTGGACCTGAAGAAGCAGAAATCGCCGGATATCGCCTACGGTCGTAAGACCGACGGCAGCAATGAATGGGGTTATCAGCTGACGCCCACCCCAGGCAAGGCCAATAGCGGTGAGATCTGCGACTACGACCATATCCTCGGTAAGCCCGTGTTCAGTGAGTTAGGTCGTGTGACGTCAGACAAAAAGGCCATCAACCTTACTCTGAGTCTGCCCGAAGATGCTCCAGAAGAAGCTTACATCACCTATACCACCAACGGCAGCGAGCCAACGGCCACGGGTACGAAATACTCCAAAGCCATCAGTATCAACAAGACAACGGTGATCCGTGCCAAGGTGTTCTGCGAAGGCTGGCTCTCGCCCATGAGTACCGCTCAGTCGTATATCTTCCATCCCAGAAAGATGACCATTCCCATCTTCTCTGTCCAAACCGACGACAGGTATCTGAACGGTGGCAACTATATGGGTCTTTTCAAATATAACACGAGCAAAGACGACAAGAAGACACACGACTGGCGTCGTCCTGTCAATATAGAGTTCTTCCCTGTTGAGGGTGAGAAAAGTGCCTTCAACCAACTCGGTGAAACCCGTATCCAGGGTGGACAGTCGCGTTCGAATGCCCTGAAATCAATGGTCTTCTATGCCAACAAACGTTTCGATCCAGATAACAAGCGTTTCATATACCCATTCTTCCCCGACCAGAAGCCTGGTATCTCAGAGTTCAAGTCGTTCTCGCTCCGCGATGGCGGTAACGACTTCGGCGATCTGTACTTCCGCGATCTAATTATCCAGCGCACAATGGCTAGTCACGTCGACCTCGACTGGCAGGCAGGCCATTCGGCCGTTCTCTATATCAACGGCGAATACATGGGTATGCTCAACATCCGCGAACGTTCCAATGCAGACAATATCTTCAGCAACTACAATGAACTGGAGGACATCGATATGGTGGAAATCTCACATGAAAACAGCGGAGGCAAGGACCTGTTCATCGAGGAGCTGAAGGAAGGCGACGACAAGTTCTACAACGACTTCAAGGCTTTCTATAGCGAAAAGGGACACACCAAGGAAGAATACGAGGAGTGGATGGACGTCAGCGAATATCTGAACGTGATGGTGATGAACCTCTACTACGGCAACATAGACTTCCCTGGCAACAACATCGTATTCTGGCGTCCTAACGATGACGACACAGAATCGGGGCTGCCCAAGAAATTCCGCGTCATTGTCAAGGATACCGATTTCGGACTTGGACTCTACAACAGACAAAACGACTATAACACCATCGACCTGCTCTATAATCCCAGCAAATACCCCAGTGACAACTGGGCCTTCACAGAGCCGGCAACTCGTCTGTTCAAGAACATGATGGAGAACGAGGACCTGCGTCAGATGTTTATCGACAAGAGCAGCATTTACATGGGCGACTTCATGAATGCCGAGGGAACCGGTGAAATCATCGACGCCATCAAGGAAGAGGCATTGGAGGAGTTTGTGGCCCACCGCGACAAATACAACTCATGGGGTAACAACCGCAACGATATCCTTAACAAGTTCGATAACGCCAAGAAATGGCTCTCTGGTTGGGTCGAAGAGAACCAATGGGGCGGCTGGCCTTGGGGTGGCGGCGGTGGCGGAAAGACTGTCCATGAGTCTCGTCCATACCACTTCTATGCTCAATTAAAAAAGCAATATAACCTTGGAGATACCATTCCTTTGACCGTCAACAGTAAGGGTTATGTCTCGGACGTTGTCATTAATGATATTCCGCTCTCCAAGGACGTCTTTAACGGCAAGTACTTCGCCAACCGTCAGTTAACCATCACGGCCCAGGCGACAAGCGGTAAGCAGATCAACGGTTGGGAGATAACAACAACCACGGCCTCTGGTAGTAAATCTAAAAAGACCATCAGGGGTAGCGAGTTTGTGATGACGATACCTACTTGTAAATCGATGAACATCGAAGCCATCGTAGGTGTAGAAAGCGGTATCGATGCAGTAGGTACCTCACGCAGTTGGACCTGGAAGAGAACCGCCGACGGCATCCTGGTATCAGGAGTTGCTGAAGGTATCAGTGTCAGCCTGCACGACCTGCGTGGTATCGCCCGTGAGACGGAGACCTCGACAGGTAGCGATATCATCCTGCCCGCAGAGAGTGGAAAGATGTACCTGCTGAAGGTTGGTGGCGAGACGATCAAGATACAGTAAGACAATACATATTAATGGAGCGGCTATGGAATAGGAACTATTGCAAGGTGATGGTGGCGAACTTCACGCTGTTTTTCGCCTTCTATATTCTCACACCATTGCTACCGCTCTATCTGAGTGAACACTTCGGAGCAACCAAGGACGTGATCGGATTAGTGCTTTCGGGCTATACGATTACGGCCTTGTTGTTTAGGCCTTTTAGTGGGTATATGGTCGATGCCTTTCCTCGCAAGACGGTGCTGATGATCAGTTTCGGGGCGTTTGCCATCTTCTTTGCGGGCTATCTGGCGGCCTCTACCTTGTTATTATTCACGATCGTCAGGACGCTGCATGGCGGACCTTTTGGGGCACTGACGGTATCTAATTCAACGGTGGCGATTGATGTGTTGCCATCGAGCCGGCGCACGGAGGGTATCGGCTATTATGGTCTGAGTAATAACCTCGCGATGGCCATTGCACCAACGATAGGTATCTTTATCTATAAATACACGCAGAGCTTTGAACTGTTGTTCTGGCTGGCATTGGTTGTTGCTTGTGCGGGGTGGATTGTGGATGCAACGGTGAAACTGGATGCTAAGGCAACCATCAAAAACAAATCGAAATTCTCCTGGGATCGTTTCTTCCTGGTGAGGGGGTGGTTGTTAGGACTGAATATGGTAGCGTTTGGGGTCAGCTTTGGTGTGCTGAGTAATTATCTGGCTATTTATGGTAAGGAAGTGATGGGGATTACTGGCGGAACGGGTACTTATTTTATGCTTTGCTCTGTGGGCCTGATTCTGAGTCGCTTGCAAGGCGGAAAGGCCTTACGTGATGGTCGTGTCACCCATAATGCTGGCTCAGGTATGGTTATCTCCCTCATAGGTTATACACTCTTTATCCTTATGCCGACGCTGTCAGCACTATTCACTATTCACTCATCACTATTCACTTCCATTGGCTATTACGGTTCCGCCCTGCTCATCGGCCTCGGCAATGGTCACATGTGGCCGGCATTCCAGAATATGACGATCAATGTGGCACAAAACAACCAGCGTGGTACGGCTAATAGTACCATCTTGATTTCTTGGGATATCGGTATGGGACTGGGCATTCTCGTTGGTGGTGTGGTCTCAGAGCTCTTAGGCTATTCCGCCGCCTTCTGGACCGTTGTCTTCGTGAATGCCTCTGGTGTTGCCTGCTTCTTCCTCGCCACGAAAGCCTTCTTCCTCCGTAGGAACCTGAACGAAACAGTCAGATAGGTGACAAGTCAGATGCTTTATTCCAGCTCGCTGAGGTCAGCGCTCAGAAGAAGTATCACAACTTCACCGAGCTCCTCGAGACCAACGACATCTGGGAAGCGAGATGACGTGTAACGTTCGAATAAACTAAGTCCAGGTGTCTGTGATACCTAGGCTTTTTCTTTCTCTTGTATAAAAAACAACTGAGGTGGGAGCGTCTAAAATGCATCCCGCAGCACGTAGTATTTCTGGCTGTGGCTGCCTCTGCTTGTGATGCCCGATGAGGGGTTGAGCGCCAGTTGTCGCAGTTCCTTAGTGGCCGATGTACGCGAGAGACCCGTCAGCCGCACATAGTCTGGTACCCTCATGAACATGTTCTTTCCCAAGAAATCATGTGCTTTCTGGATACGCTGCTCAAGGGTGAGTTTCGACTTCCGCAATCGGCTGATGCCACCTCTCTCCAGCACGCATTTCCGGCTGGTCATATCAATAAGGTCAGGATCAGCCCTGTATGATACGCCCGTCACACGGATGCTTTTCGCATTATGCGTGGCCTCGCCCTCCTCGAAGGCATCCTGCAGCAGGTCATCCCTCACACCGAGTTTGGCGTGGAAAGTGCCGATGCCATCAATCTTCACCGAAAAGCCTTCTGCCATATTCAAAGCCAGCTTTTTGCTAACCAGCGACAACACGCCCTGAATCATACTCTCCTCCATATGTCCTTCACGGGCACACTGACTCACGAACTCCTGATAGCTTTTAGGCGTGAGTTGCATCTTGTAATAGGCCTGTGTGTGGCCTGTCCCGTTCAAGTCGGAAATCTCCTGTTTGATATACTTTGCGTACATTGTTTTCAATTATTTGCTTGATTCAACTGCAAAGTTAATCAAAAGATTCGAAAAAAAACATAATCCCGACGTGGTTTTATCAAATCCTGACGCAATTTTAATAAATCCTGTCGGGATTTTAACAAACACCGACACAATTTTAACTATAGCCCGTACCTTACGACCTTTTAGCCCGACGCTCTCTACCTTTTAGCTGGCACCACTCAATATTTTAACAGGGAGGGCATACAAGACACTCACTGCTCGAAAGGGCGGTGAGGCTATACCCAGATCTGTCCCCATGACCATGCATCTGAACCCTATATCGCCAAGGGAATCTTGATTCCCCAAAAAGAATCGCCACCATTGCTGATAGCGATTCTTTTATCTGGAGGATTCACGAGACCTGTCCTCGTGAGTCATTCATTGAATATTATAAATTAAGCCTATGAGATTATCTATATCCCACCAGACACACTCTTCATACCATATCCGAGGTATTTTGACCTCTCCAGTCCATTCGATGTTTAACACCTTATTCGATGAATTTGCATACACTTCTATTTCCTTTGTCTTTTGTACATTTGAAGCAGTCACATACGTTATTTTCAATCGATAATAATTTACATTTGTCCACTTTTCTTTTTCTCCAAACCAACCTACGCCCGTTTTATTAATCCACTTACCGACTTCTACTGTTTCAGGCACATAGCTATTATATATTACTTCTACAGTTGAGTTCGGCTTGGAACTTATTACCTCGTAAGTACCCCTCTCCCATGAAGATAATCCCTTGGGAGTGTAATAGTTCCATTCATAAGAACCATCTTTACCAAAGGTCATTAACACATAATACGATGCATCTTGCGAACTGGAATGTCTGAATGTATACCAAAGGTCATTAGCATTGTTGGCTGCAGGGATCTCATCCTCATCGGCAGCTTCTTGAGTGACCTTTATTTCCTTTACAACCTTGTCGGCACCTTCTCCATAGGTCACTGTTATCGTGGCATAGCGTTCCTTCATTTTTTTGTTCTTAGCAGCCTTTACAGTTATCTTATTATCGCTCAGTTTTGCCGTACACCATTCTTTATCTTCATCAGTGGTAGACACTCCAACATTAAACTTCGAGGCATTGCCGTTGTGCTCGATAGTAACAGACTGTGTTCCACCTGCAGCCTTGAAAGATAGTTCTTCTGGTGTAAGTTTCATTGAGAACTTAATATCTATGTCATAATACATTGAGGCGAGCATTCGACCATAATAAGTAGTATTGACCGTTGGATATACTCTAACTCTTGTCCCAATTTCTCCATTATAAGGAATGCTCATTTTATAGTTTTTAAAGAGACTCTTTCCTGATATTTTATCAAAATATTCTCTTTCATATTCTCTATAACTTAGAAGTTTCCATGTTTTTAGGTCGTAAACCGCAAATCCTGCATACGTCGTGGGGGAACTACAAGTTCCGCTAATATCTACAGATGCATTGATATGCTTGCCATCTTTATCAATACTTGCTTCCAAATTATCAAATGAAGGCACATAACTGTATTGTCTTGAAGTTAATTTTAAATAAAGTGGTTCAAAAGTCCTGCCTAATTTCCATTTTTTGGGGCCAATTCCAAAGCCAAATTTCCCAGACAAATAATATTCGCTCTGAGAGCTAGAGCCAAGTGATATCAGAGTGTTATATTTCTCCGACGGCTGACTATCAAGATATGATGGAAGACTCTTCTGAGAATTGTCAAAGTCATATGGTATTTTTCCAGAAACCTTTATACCAAGTTCTCCACGACTATAGACTGTTAATAAATCATCTGATAACATATCAAGCCCAATATTTAAAAAGATGCCACCTTGGTAAGTTCCCGTAACACCAACGGAAGAATAAGACTCGTTTTCAATAGGAACTGTTGTTAAACTGAGACGGGTTCTGGCTACAGCATCTAAAAAGTAATTTTGTGGTGTTATGTATTTAAATAATGCCGTACTTAAACTTTCATAAGGATTATCATAAGTGAAATGAATATTGTATCTTTGCTTTCTAACAGAACCACTTGTATACATCACATCTCCTGCAACATTTATGAAAACTCCAAATTGATATGTATTAAATAGGGGAGTGTCTGGTATGTATACTTTAACCTTTTCATGAAAGGGCATATCAACATTAGCAGAAATGTTCACATCGGCTGAGATTTCGCTTTTGTGGGTTACTAAAGCAGATGTGTAGATATCTATCTGTTCTCCCAGCATTAAACTATTGTGATAGAATGCTACAATTCGTAATTTGACACTTTCATCTGCCCAACCATTTAGTTTCCCCTCTATTTGAATGCTGTAATCATCACTTGGGGAATAGGTAAGAGCAGCTTTAAGGAAATCAACAAGATCTGTTACGCCTTTCCATACAATAGGATAATGTAAATCTTTTCTTATATCGGGCTCGTTCACTTCTACGCCCCAATTATCCCAATCCCATCCACGTGTAGGGACTTGTTGCGTGTTGTTTGCTTCATCTGGAGGGTAAGCTTCATAGACGGATTTTCCTGTATACTGTTCGTATAGTTCCGCAACTGGTATCTGCTCGCATACTACAGTAATGCCGTCTGTCTGTGTTTCTATTGCAGTTACATGACCAAAGATTCCATATGGCAAATTCGTCGTTTTACTTGGTTTTGCAATTTTATCACCCACCTTGGGGATGATGGCAGCGGGCGTGTTTGAAGCAAGCGTAAAAGAATAGAGCGTATCGCTTTTAATAACATAGTTCCAGAGGTCGCTCTCATTAGTGACAGCTACATCCTCTTTGTAGATATTCTCCGGCGTAACAAAACCGATGGAGTCAATAGCATTAATGGGAATGCGGAATACTGTATCGCGTGCCCAAATCTCCTGCACCACGAAATCATCGTGCTCCACGCCGAAAGTATCCACCTTACTGTACTCAAACCGATCAATTTCACCGTAGAAGAATCCGTTGAATCCGCCATCGTTGCGGTAAATGTAAAGTGCGTCCTGTTTCTGCTTATTCTGTGCACTCGTAGGCAGGGCGGTGCCAAGCATCGTCAGCAGGGCTGCCATATATATAAATAAGGTATGTCGTTTCATCGCTTCATGATTTTATAGGTGATGTTGTCTGCCTTGACGATATACACTCCTTTGGGGAGCGGCGAGAGATTGAGACGGCAGGAGCCGGCGTGTTTTGCAGTGAACTGCGTGATGACTTTTCCGTCCATACCGTAGATGTTAACCACGGCGCCTTCCTTCATCTGGCTGATGACGAGTACGCCATCCTCCTGGAAACCAATCTCTGTAGGATTTTGGTCAATGGATAAATCATCAATTCCAGATGGGTCAAGATTGACGTAATAGAAACGGATGATGTCTGAAAAGGCAAACTCAGCCTCTATCTTGGATGCCATGATAATCTTGAGGCTTGTGGCCTCAAACATCACTTGTGGCTTACTGCCTGCAAGGCGGAACTCATGTTGTTTGTTATCCTTCGTCAGAACTACCAATGCGAATTTACTTGTACCTGCGTCTTCCGCCTCGTACTTGGTTCCTGCCATCGGCGGAGCGAAAATATAGGCATCCTTGACAGGCTGATAGGTTGAGGCATTCATGCCGCCAGAACAGGCGAGACGCCCGTCACTGAGCAATGTCCAAGCTGCGGAGTTAAGATCATTGTTGAAGCCGTCAGCTGTGGCCATACTCCAAGCTTCTGCTGTAATTCCATTATATCGGATAGAGATGATGTGGACGCTTCGGTTGCCGCCCGTACCGCTGCTTCCGATGATATAACCCTCCTTTTTAGCCTCATTCCAATAAACACCGCCTCGCCATGTGATTGTATTGCCAGTGGTGGGGTGTTTGGTAGGAATCATTACTTCTTCTTCAAGATAAACGTATCCTTCAGGAAAGTCAATGAATGACAGATAATAGTTGCCGTCGTCCTTCTTTGTCATCATCAGATACATCTCTTCTAATGGTATATAATAGTCGCTACTACGAATCTCATCTGGCAAATCCAAAAGATGGTATTCTGAATAAAGCGGGACTAGCGTAGTGTAACTCTCATTGTTTACTATATCATAGCCAGAAAAAGGAAAGCATTCCTGATTATTATAATTTACGCTGGCTATCTGATTACGATTGTTATCGTAAAGAGATAGGATATAGATCATGTTGTTGGAATCGAATAATAGATACGGTGCGGAATGGCCTAATGTCTTTTGGCCGTAACTTTGGAAGTTTGTCCCGTCGTAACGATCAAACACCTTGTCTTCTTCTTGCCAGTTGCCAGAGATATAGACATTGTTGCCGATGAGGAGGCCTTTACACATAGAGCGTGCTATGGTCATATCGGGGCCTTTTGTGAAGGTCTGCGTAGTAGGGTTATAGATGGATGTGGCTTTACTATGGCCAACTCCTGCCCCAGAGGGACGTCCACCGCCCACCATCACACGTCCATCGCTGAGAGTGACGGAGAAAATAGGGTCTGTTGCTCCAACTAGGGAGACAGTCTTCCATTTTCCGTCTTGCCACAGTTCAGCACTTTTATTGCCTTCGAGCATCTCATTGTAGCCACCCACAACAATAAACCCGTTGCCAGAAGGGAATGTTTGATGGGCATTACGTGCCAACTTCATGTCAGCAATCTTTTCATACTTGAGTGTGGACTGGACGCCAAACTTGTCAGAATTTGCAGCTTTCGGCGCTCTGCTCCGGACTTTGGAGTTGAAAACCTTAACGGGCTTTCCATCCAAAATTCTCTGAGCTTGTAAACAGACAGTGCTGGATAGCAATGCTGTCAGAATTAGGATTAGTCTTTTCTTCATAATTCCTTGTTTTGGGTTTGTATGTTGCAAAGATAGAAAATACTTTTTGAAATTCGACTAACATTTTTTCCGTTTTTACTAACAATTTATAATATGTTAGTCGTTTATCCCTGTATCAGGCTGTTTTTCGCACAAAAATACGTTTTTTTCCTGTTTTGGACAGAATAAAAAATGACAACTTTTTTGTGGTTTGAAAAAAAAGAAGTAACTTTGCATCGGCAAAAAAACAGATATGAAAGCTCGACAGACCAGACTCTGGATTCTCTTGGTGATGTGCTCACTATCGATGATGGTGAGTGCAGATTCGTTGATTAATTTACAGCCCGAGCGGTTGCCCGACATGAATATTCCGCGTTACTCGCATTCTACCTTTATTATAAATGGTGAACTGACGGTAGTAGGTGGCCATACTTCCGGTTTCGTGCCAACTAAGACTGCCGAATACTTTAAGGATGGCAAGTGGCATGAGATGCAGATGGCATATACCCACGACGACGGCTTGTGTGTTCCGTTACGGAGCGGCAAGGTGTTGCTGGCTGGCGGCTATGAGAAGAATCTCGGCGTGGGCCAGACCATCGAGGCAGAGCTATACGATCCTGCCACCCACACTTTTGAGGGCTTCGGCTGTCTTGACAGACGGCGGACACACGCGTCTGCCGTAGAGTTGCCCAACGGACAGGTGGTAGCGGCTGGCAATTGGTATCACGACGATGCCATCGAGACCTACGACGGCGGTATGTATTTCGAAACCGCCCGTCAGGTGTCTGTGCCGCGCAGTTTCCCCCGTCTGCTCTGTATCTCCGACAGTGATGTAATGGTGGTGAGCAGCTATTGGGATAACTACGGGAAAGTCATCGAAAACACTATTGTAGACCGTCTGAAAGGCGAGCCTTTCCGTGTGCCACTGTTTGAGACGTGGAAGCCTTACGTACTTGGGCAGACGCCCTGTAGCGACGACAGTTTCATTGGTGATAAGGAAAAGGGCATCTTCGCCTATCTCATAGCCGTCAGGGATTCTGCAGGCCAGGTAGCCATCGCCGAGGTGCGCGACACGGTGTTCTCGCTGCTGCCGACGACCGAACCTGTTCCGATGAAGAGCCAGTTCGGCGAGATTCACTATGAGTCGCCTGTCGTCGTAGACCGCCAGGCACAGCGCGGCTATGTGATAGGCAGTGACTCGCTGGGTAGGAAATATATCCTCTGCGTTGAATATGACAAGCGTCCGGCCCCCTTGACGCTCTATTATACCGATCCGCTGCCTGATGCTGCCGGTGGCATACCGGTGCTGACTGCAGAAGGCAACCTGATTCTGGCTGGCGGCATCGCGCATGGCGGCACGTACTTCACGCCTACCAGTGCTGTATGGCTGTTTCCCGTAGGTCAGCCCGTCGGATTAGCAGCAGCAGATACTGGCAACGAGAGCAAGGGGCATTGGATATGGATACTGTTTGCTGTCTTAATCGTTCTGGCTCTCATCGCCTACATATTATATATAAGGTGGAAAATGAGGGCTCACAGGTTCGGTAAGTCGTCCTCAAACGAACTCACAGAACCTGTCCCCGTGAGTCCTGCCAATCAGCTGATGCAGCGTATCGAAACACTCATGGAAGAGCAACGTCTTTATCTCAACAGTGATCTGAAGATGGGTGACGTAGCCTCGCAGCTTGGTGTACACCAGAACGAAGTTTCTGCCTGCATCAACAATAACAAAGGTTGTTCGTTCTCCCAGTTCGTAAACGGTTATCGTGTTGTTCACGCCCAGCAATTGCTGCATGACCATCCAGAAAAGAAGATGTCACATGTGGCCCTGGAATCAGGCTTTGCCAATGACACCTCCTTCTATCGCGTCTTCAAGACCATCACCGGCCTCACGCCCAGTGAATGGCTTGCGAATCATTAACTCTTTTTGCTGTAATAGTCGAGTGCGGCGCCGATAGCGGTGCAATACTGCGAGTACTTCGGAATGTGGAAACGGATGTCGTAGAGCTTCTCCAAAGCTGGGAACACCTCCTTGCACTGGGGCAACAGCGAGAGGTTGCCGATCAGTACGAAGTCGCGGATATCACTACCTAAGGAAGCCAGCCAGGCAGCAGAGCCGATGCTCTGAAGCACCATCTTGATGATACCTGCGGCAATGTCCTCCTTCGAAGCGTCGCTCTGAGCACGGGCGAAGTTAGAGGCCGTCGTGTCCATCGGCAGACCTGGTAGCGGTTGGGCGCTGATGTCACCGATAGTCAGGTCGATATTGCGCACGTTACCCTGTTTGGCGAGGGTGGCCACCTGCTTGATATCGCTGGTGTTCAACATGATACGGGCCAATCCAGCGAGTGTTCCTCCTCCAACTCCGATACCACCGATATGCTTCATCTCATCGCCATCGCATTTTACGAACGATGTACCTGTTCCCATCGAGACCACGATGGTGTGATCGAGTTTCGATTCGAAACGGGCACCCAGTCCATCTGCGATAAACTCCTGCGATTTGCTAGTAGGCAGACCGTAGATGGGTTGGTCGATATAGGCCGCACCTACACCCGTGAGCATCACGTGTTCCACATCGCTCAGTTCGATGTCGTTGTCATGAAGATATTTGCCGAATGCACCGTAAAGTGAGGTGATGGGGTCAGCGGCTGTGATACGGATAGGGGCAGAGACCTTGTTGTTCTTGATGCCTACAATCTTTGTCGTGGAGATACCCACGTCGATTCCAATGATTATTCCCATAATTAAACTACAATTATTATTTTTGACGACCGCTCGGCTTTGCCGCTTGGCTCGTCCAAGAACTTGAACAATTTGGACAACATAACAAAAGTTGTTTTTGTTGTCATAGTTGTCGTTTTTATATATTATTTATCGTTCATTTGATCGAATTTTGCAAGTTTGTCGAGGTAGTACTGGCGCAGGGTTGACCAGTTGTAGTATGGATACTGATCGGTAGCGATGGGAAGTTTGGCCTCACGCTCGTTGAGCAAAGCCTTGATGAGGATGTCACCAGACTTACCCTTTTTCGGACGGTAGAAGATCAACTGGATATTACATCCCATGGGGAAGATCTTGTAGTTCTGCCAGTATTGGTCGAGTTCATCGAGGTTTTCCACTTGTACGGCACAGTTATCGAGTTCCAGCAGACAGGCAAGAGGCATCACGCATACCTCATGGCCAAAACGGAGTGTAGCCTGTGTCTGGGTGACAGTATCGGCGGTCTCGATGATGTTCTTCAGCAGATTGCGTTGACTGAAAGGCATGATGCCTTTGGTGAGCGGTGCTGGACCATAGGCAATATACCAGCCAATGTTGTTCTGTTTCCAGAGGTCGTAGATTTCTTCTTCGGTAAAGATCGAGAAGAGTTCGATGTCTGTGTCGTGACTCTGCATATTGGTGGCAATCTCGAAGAGGCTGCGCATAAATGAACTGGCCCGCAGATTGTTGAAAACATACTGCTGATCATTGAAGAGGGCCTTCATCAGTCGCTCTGGATGGGTGTATTTGTCGCGGAAGTTCTCTCGACGCAGCTTGCCATCGTTACCCGTTGCTTTCACCAAACCATCCCAAGGCTGGTTCAGGTAATACTGCAACGACTCACTCACGTCATTGTGGAAACGTGCAGTGGGATTGGCAGCTGCCAGTTCCTCGCACTCGGCGATCATCGAGAGGATACAACGGTTGACAACCGTAGAACGGGCATCAATGGGCACGTTCTTGGTCTTGAAGATCTCTGGGAAGTTCTCGGTCATACGTTTGCCGATACCGTGATGTTGACGCTCGCCAACGGTCGAGAGGTCACCCAGTCGCTTGACGGATGTCGGCTCGAAGGCCTCAATCTTTTTGAGTACTTCCTCTCCGAGGGATGTCAGTTTACCTTGATCCTTAGCATCGCGGAGGATGTCTCTGGGACCTGTATAACTATTATCGCTGATCAGCCAACGGGAACCGTGACGGCCGTAGTGACTCATATAGTAAGGTTCGTAGCCCTTTGGGGCCGGTGTGAGGGGCTTGTCAGGAAGCCGACGGTTGTAATCCAGATACTGACTGCCAGACAAATACTTGTTGGCCTTGATTTCTTCGCGTGCCGTCTGGGCTGATGCTGATGATGTCAGCGCAAACGCTGCTAATAGTAAAATGAAATGTTTCATACCTTATTATATATAATTGGTGCAAAGGTAAGACATTTTCCGGAGATATGCAA
>JAEENF010000080.1 GCA_016283605.1 Prevotella sp. | reverse complement strand
TGAGGTACGCCATCACGGCAAACTGACATTTACCCATCTGACCGTTGACAACCAGGATGTACAGGCAGGTAGTGAGTATCTGACAGAGGATATCTCCATAGCTAAGACTATTACATTAAAGGAAAGGAACCGTTCGTTTGCCATCGCTTTCTCTGCACTGAACTACGGCCAGGAGCTACAAGGTGTGTTCAGCTATCGGATGAAGGGTTTCGATAAAGAGTGGACCATGTTGAAGCCTGGACAACATTCTGTACGTTACAGCGCTCTGCCTGTGGGTAATTATACCTTCGAGGTAAAATACAAATCAGCCCTGAATACCAATGAAGAGAATGATATTATTTCCATCCATGTCAACGTTGAACCCAATTTCTGGAATAGTTGGTGGTTCCGTCTGTTATTGAGCCTGCTGTTCATCGGCTTTGTCATCTATCTTTATAACAGAAGGGTGGCAGAACTGAAGCGCCGTGAGGCTGAGCAACTGCTAAGTCCTATCCGGAAGGTGTTGGAAGAATCAGAGGATCCCAGACTGCTTCAGACCCGTATCCGGAATATCCTCGATAATCAGGAACGTTACAAGATGAGTGTAACTAAAAGTGTGGAGGTAGATCAAGTAGAAATGATGAAAAACACCCGTCCGTTTATGGAGCGGGTCATGGAGATCATGGAACGAAACTATACCAATGCCGAATTTGGTGTACAGGATTTCTGTGATGCGCTAGGTATGAGCCGAAGTGTGGTTAGCAAACATCTGAATGCAGAAGTAGGACTTCCTGCCGGACAGTTTATCCGCAATTACCGACTGAACATGGCGAAGGAATTGCTTTCCTCAAAGACCGGCAACCGCAATATTACTGAGATAGCCTATGCCGTCGGTTTCAACGATCCGAAGTACTTTACCCGATGCTTCACGAAGATGTTCGGAATGAGTCCGAGAGCCTATGGTGCTAACTGAAAAATAGCATTGATATATGTCAAGAGGTAGAAAAAACGCACATATAAGCACTTAAACCGTTTTGTCCACCTAATAAGTTGTTTTGTCCACCAACCCGTTCATTCTATTCTTTACCTTTGCAGCAAAATTTCACTAATATCAATTAATTTTAAACTAAAAACAATTAGCAATGAGAAAACAAGTATTATTCTCTGCGATGCTTTCTTTGGGTATCATGGGAGGGCTGACGCTCTGTCCGACCCCTGTGATGGCGTCTGTGGCCCAACAGACCATTAAGGTCAGTGGTCAGGTTGTTGACCAAGACGGTGAGGCCCTGATTGGTGCCACTGTCAAGGTGAAAGGTGCTCAATCGGGAGCCATTACCGATTACGATGGTAACTTCGAGTTGAGTGTTCCTGCTGATGCCACGCTCGTGATCAGCTATGTTGGTTACAAAGATCGTGAAATTGCCGTACGCGGACGCGCGATCCTTAATCAAATTCAGTTAGAGTCAGACTCACAGATGCTCGACCAGGTGGTCGTTGTGGGTTATGGTACACAAAAGAAGGCCGACCTCACAGGTTCAGTGTCTATTGTGAATGCCGACGAACTCAAGCGTGTGTCACACAACAACATTTCTTCGATGCTCGAGGGAAAGGTGGCTGGTGTACAGATTACTACCGACGGTCAGCCCGGTGCAGACCCAATGGTACGTATTCGTGGTGTGGGCTCCTTCGGTGATACTTCACCTCTCTATGTGATTGATGGTGTGCCTATGGGTACCTCAATCCGTGACTTCTCTCCGAATGATATCGAGACCATTCAGGTGCTGAAGGATGCTTCTGCAGGTGCTATTTATGGTTCACGCGCAGCGAATGGTGTGGTTATTATCACAACGAAGGGTGGAAAGAAAGACCAGCCACTAAAAGTTGACTATAAAGGCTATTTTGGCATTGACAAGGTTCGCAGTGGCGTTTATGACGTGATGAATGCTGATCAGTATAGCCAGTATATCGGTACTGCTCTCACTAATTCAGGTAAAGCCCTGTATGGCGGATATCGTCTTGGTGAAGATGGCAGATATCATTTCCAGGATAATACCGATACCGATTGGTTCAAAGAAGTTTTCAAGACAGGTATCCGTCAGAATCACAATGTCAACCTGAGTGGTGGCGGTGCCAATAATACATATAATGTAGGTCTTGACTATTATAGTCAGAAAGGTACACTGGAGGGACAAGGTCCTAATTACCAGCGTTTTACCGCTCGTTGGAATAATACGATGGACACTAAGTTCATCAAGTTCCGTACAAGTATAGTCTATTCTCATTCCGATCAGGATAATACATCTATATCAAATGCTAATGAGTACATCCAAGGACTTTACGGAAACTTGCCCAACGTATTGCTTGGTACAGTGACGATGCAGCCTACAATCAAGGCATATGACGAGTCAACATGGGTGCTTGATGATCTGGTGCCGATGGCAGCTAATGTTAATTATGACGCATATGGCTATGGCGTAGGTTATAATGCAATCCATGGTGATATCTCTGCCACTAACCCATTGCTGACCAACAATCTCTTGGAGCGTAATACTCTGGTTGACCGAGTGGTGGCCACTGGTTCTGCAGATGTTGACCTGCTTGGCATGTTTGGCATAGAAAGCAAGAACCATAAATTGAGTTATAAGTTGAATTTGTCTTACAGTAAAACACATTGCATTGACAAGACATGGATTCCGGCGTGGGTTCAAGGACCTCGTGTGGCTCTGCTCAAGGAAAACGAGCGTTTGGAAAAAGGCAGAAGGACCTATGCAGATGCTCTGATTGAGAATACGTTGAACTATGATGGAACTTTTGGCAAACATCATGTGAATGTCGTGGTTGGTCAGACTTATGAGGAAGAGAATACCAATAATCTGACCGCATGGGGTAATAACTTCACGGAGCCATATTTCCTCCAGATTCAGAATGCTGCATCAAAAGATGCAAGTTCATATGAGGACAAGCACGTCTTAGCTTCTTATATCGGTCGTCTGATTTACGATTACGATGGCAAGTATCTCTTATCTGCTGTTGTCCGTCGGGATGGTAGTTCTCGTCTTTCATCGAACAACCACTGGGGTACTTTCCCATCCGTTTCTCTCGGTTGGCGCTTTGATAAGGAAGACTTCTTCCCAATCGACCGCGATATTATAAATATGTTTAAGGTACGTGCAGGATATGGTGAACTTGGTAATGAGAATATTGGTAATTACCAGTATTATGCAACCATGATGCGTAACAATATGACATATAGTTTCGGTAACCAGCCTGTGACGGGTTCTGCTGTTTCAACTTTCATTAATAAGCAGATTGCATGGGAAAAGAAGACAACCTTGAGTGTTGGTATCGACCTGGCTTTGTTGAACAATCGCATTGAGTTCACTGCAGAGTGGTTCAAGAACAAGTCAAAGGATCTGTTGACAGGTGTTGCTGTCCCCTCTAATGCTGGCGTTTCTAACACGAGCGTTACCATGAACGCTGCTACTATGGAGAATACCGGTTTGGAGTTCTCTGCAACTTATCGCAATCATGATCATGCTTTGAAATATGATATCAGTGCCAACCTCACTACCATTAAGAATAAGGTGACATCATTGGCTAACGATACAGGTTACCGCATCGATGGTAATGATTATATCACCTATGAAGGACAGGAACTGGGTCAGTTCTATGGCTATGTCTACAAAGGCATTATTACTAATCAGACGAAGTTGAATGAACTCAATGATTATGCAATTGGAAAGGGTATGGAGTTTTACCAGCCAAGTGCACAGGTCGGCGACTGCTATTATGAAGATGTCAATGGTGACGGTACGATTACTGCCGATGACCGTGTGGTATTGGGTAGCGGTATGCCAAAGATTAATTTCGGCCTGAGTGCCCATCTGGAATATAAGATGTTCGACCTGAGCATCTCTACCTTTGGCGCTTTGAATTATCATGTTGCCGACTTCATCTATAATGAATTGAATTCTTGCTATGGTCCAGGCAATAAAGACGTGGCCATACTCGGCGCTAATGTCTGGTCGTCAGATGGATTGACCTACCTTTCTGATGTACCTCGTACTTATGAGTCAGTTACAGGTACAAGTTGGAATAATCTTTTCAGTGAGCGTAAGATCCAGAACGCAGCTTATTGGAAGCTTGCTAATATTGAACTCGGTTGTAACCTGCCTAACAAGTGGTTCGGTAACTACGTCTCTGGTGTGCGAATCTATGCATCTGCACAGAATCTCTTAACCATTACAGGTTACAAAGGATATAATGTTGACTATGCAGGTGGAACCTTTACCCCAGGCCTCAACTACTGCTCATATCCAAGTGCACGCAGCTTCATGGTCGGTTTGAATTTCTCGTTCTAAGCGTTCTAAGCTGTTACAATAGATTTATTAAAGTAGAAAAAAGAAAACGTGAATAATATGAAACTGTATAATATTTCCCTTGCTGTCCTTTTGGGATTGGGTATAACGCTGACATCGTGTGAGGGTAAATTGGATGTGGAGAATCCCAACCAGCAAATCACCGACGATTTCGGTAAACTGCCAAATGAGTTGGAGGAGAGTGTCATTGCTGCTTATAATCATATCCGCATGGAGGGTACTTATGCCCGTGTTGGCTATACATATGATGTATGCCGAGGTGATGAAGTATGGAACTCTTCTCAGGTCTGGTATCAGCCTTATGATGACCTGAACACTGGTATTGACAATGAGATGAATCAGTGGCCATGGCGTGATTGGTACTACACGATCAAGGTCTGTAATTTCATCACTTCGAAATTCGAAGATAAGGACAACCCTATAGAGATGAACGACAAGATGAAACGTATCAAGGGCCAGGCTCTTTTCCTTCGTGGATTGTCCTATTATAATCTTGTAGGTTACTATCAGAATCCCCTTATTATTACTGATTATAATCTCTATTCGGAGCTTTCCACACTGAATGTACCTAATAAGCAGGAAGGCGATGCTGATGGATTCGCCCAGTATGACCGGGTGCTCGACCTCGTTGAGGGTGACTTCAAGGAGGCCATGGAACTTCTGCCAACGCGTGAACTGGGCGGCGAATGGGCTTTAGGTAGAGCAACATCGGGTGCTGCTGCCGGTTACTATGCCCGCTCGCTCATGCAAAGACATAAGTACAATGATGCTCTTACCGTGTTGAAGGATATCATCAATGGAAAATACGGTAAGTATGAGTTGATGAAGAACTATGGTGATAATTTCCGCGAAGGAGCTGCTTATGAGAACAATTCTGAAAGTCTGTTCGAGGTGCAGTATCTGGATTATGGAACACAGGGTACTGATGATGAGTGGACACCAGTAAACACGAGTGCCAATGCTACTCAAGGCCATGCTATAGAGAGTAACTTCGGTCCTGGACGTTACAGCGGATGGGCAGACCTCTCTGCTTCTCCATGGCTCTATCAACTCTTCAAGGCAGAACGTACTACAAGCGGTGGTCTTGACCCGAGACTCTACTGGACCATTGGCACCTACGAACCAGAATGGGACGGATTTGAGTTTGGGAACGTATGCTATACGGCTAAGATGACAAACGGCGATCCTGTGGCTACCAATGACAATAACGGTGGTCTGCCTATTGCCAAGTGGACAAACTTGCGTACTGGACTTTATAATGGTATTACCGTGGGCTTGCACTGTGGTATCAATCTGCGTCTGATGCGCTATTCGGATGTACTGCTTCGTGCTGCTGAGTGTGAAAACGAGGTAAACGGACCGACGCAACAGGCTATTGACTGGATTAATCAAGTGCGTAAGCGTGCTGGGCTGGCCGATCTGAAACTGGCTGATTTTAACTCAGCAGACAAATTGTTTGAGCAGATTGCCAACGTAGAGCGTCCGAAGGAGTTCGGTTGTGAGTTCGGACGTGGTTTCGACCTCATCCGTTGGGGATTCTTCAATACGGCTGATCGTCTTCAGCAGCTGAAGGAACACGGAACATTCCGTCGTTCAAGCGACAAAACCCGCATCAAGGAGGAAGTAAGCTATTCTCAGGTCGGAATCGACTCAGAACTGAAATCTTCCTATGATACTTATATCCAGGGACATGAGTTCATTCCTATTTATATAGGTACTCTGAACGATAATCCTAATCTGGTTGGCAACTCAGCAAATAATAGCACAAGTAATGCTAATTATTTCTCTCAGAAAGGCTGGACGGTACACCCCGTAGTTAGCTTAGGGAATTGATAATATATTTGAACATAGAAAAAAGAGATAATTATGAAATTAGTCTATAAAATAGCGAGCTCTATTGGCGCATTAGCACTTGCTCTGGTGAGCCTGACAAGTTGTGAGGGTAGCGAAATGTATGGCGTTGACTCTCCAGGTTGGATTTCCAACAAGGTTGACTCCATTGCAAATTCTAAGTCTCAGGGGGACGATGATGACGCTCTTCTGGAAGGTCTTGAGGAGGATGTTTATAATATTGGTAAAGAAGACTTGACTGCTGGCTTCTGGACGCTTGGTAAGACCTATGTTATTCCTGCAGGAGAAATATGGCAGGCTCAGTTTAAACTTACTGTTAATCCAGACAACAAGTATTTTAAGAATTTCTATATCGTTCTTAATCAGTACAATGGGGCTGTGGGCGATGAATTCGGTGTCATCCGCTTCGATAATGACCCCACTAAGAACTCTGAGTGGAATACGACAGGAACAGAGATTGACAGAAGTCTCATCGGTGGTAATTTCAAGAACTCTTCCGGTGATGACGATATTGATGGAAGTGTCCAGGGCATGAATGGCAAGATCACCATTACTGTGAACCGTGGTAACGGCGGACTGTTCATAGAGATGACGAATGGCGAATTGACAAAGACCTATACACAAACCTCTGCCTTCCCGTCTACAGGCGCAGAGAAAGACATCTGTTGCCGTATAGGCGTTGAAGGATCACTAGTCAGTTTCCTTGGTTCAAACATAGAGCCGATAGGCGGATTTACCACTAAGGAGGACAAACAGCCCCTGTCATTGGAGATTTCGGGTGTTCCTTCAGAAGTGCTTGTTGGAACAACAGAAAAGGAGGCTTTGGCCAATGTGACAGGAACAGTGATGTTCGAGGAGGGTGTCACGAAGGAAGTTACCGCTGATGACCTGTTGTTTGAGACTATTCCTAACATCTACGAACTTGGAAAGAAGACACTTGTGGCAATGTACACCAAGACCTTCAAGGGCGAGACAGCCGCTAAGCCTGTCGTTGCTGTCAAGACATTCTATGTAGTAGACGAACTCTCTGCATTCACAGAGACTGTTGTCGTTCCCAATCCACATATCCTGGGTGCTGAGGATAATTCTTCTGGCTGGTGGTCTGTGCATACGGACAATATCAAGGTTGAGCCGAAGGAGACAAAGGTTGTTAACTTCACCAACTATTCGTCTGGCGCTGCTAACTGGAACAACTTCGTGGTTGTTCTTAACAAAGCCGACCTTACGGAGTACGCAGTAGTCCGTGCCGACAATTTTGGATGGGGTGCTGGCTACGATGGCAATACTAATTTGGTTACCAGCGGAGGTCAGGCAGACTGGGATGCATGGCGCGCTGCTATGGATGGTGCTAAGGTAACTGCCTATATCACTAATAATGGTGATGGTACTGCTGACATCAAGGCTGTGATGCATGGAAATGACGGCGTGGATTATTTGCAGGAGTACAAGGGCATTAACACGATTGATCCGGATGACTTCTACTTCCGCTTCACAGTCGATGGGTGCCACTTGGTATTCGACAATGAACTGGGTGTACCCGACTGTAGTGCAGGATGGTGGAGCACTCACTCTCCTCTTATTCAGGTTTGTGCTCACCAGATTTGCACAGTCAACTTCACGAACTATACATCTGGCGCTGCTAACTGGAACAACTTTGTGGTAGTCCTCAATAAAGCCGACCTGTCTGAGTATGCCGTTTTGCGTTCAGACAACTACGGCTGGGGTGCTGGTTATGACGGTAACTCTAATCTGAAAACCAGTGGAGGTCAGGCTGACTGGGGTGCATGGCTTAGTGCCATGAACGGTGCCAAGGTCACTCTTACCGTTGAGAACAAGGGAGATGGCACTGCTGATATCAAGGCTGTAATGCACGGTACCGATGATGTGGATTATTTCCAAGACTACATTGGCATCAATACTATCGATCCGGACAATTTCTACTTCCGTTTTACGGTTGACAACAGCTATCTGGTATTCGAATAAATAGTATTATCATTCAAAAGCGGGGCAGACGTATTTACTCTGCCCCGCTTCCCTAAAAAAGTATTACGATTAAGACAAAACTTTGGTAACATGAAGAAATTGTTTGCTAAATGTAATTGCTTGTTGTTGACGGCAGTCTTCCTTACAGCTTGTGGCGGTGGAAGTGATGATCCGGAACCGACCCCAACACCAACACCGAAGCCAACGCCAACAGGAACATTGACGATATCTGCTCCAACAGTATCGGATATCTCAACCACTACAGCAACTGTAAGGGCACAAGTGACGCCTTCGCCTGAACTAAATGTGACAAACCGTGGATTCTGCTATTCTACTTCAGATAATCCTACGACAGCAGATCAGAAGGTGACTACACAACTGAATGACATGTTGGCAACTCTCAACGGACTGACTGCCAATACCACTTATTATGTAAGGGGATTTGCAGAGTCTGCACTTGGTACAACTTATTCCGAAGTTACCAGTTTTAAGACAGCCGAGCAGGCAGGATCAGACCTTGAGAACTATACCCCACCGACTTATGCCGATGACTATCGTAACATCTCCGGTTGGGCTCAGCGTTCCAAGTGGAATCTTGCGAACGTACACGATCCAACGGTGATGTTAGCTGACGATGGTTACTATTATATGTATCAGACCGATGCATCTTATGGTAATGCACATGTAGCTGGTGGACATTTCCATGGGCGCCGTTCAAAAGACCTTGTCAACTGGGAGTATCTCGGAGGTACAATGACCACCGTTCCTGCCTGGGTGAAGGATACGCTGAACAATAGCCGTGCCCGTTTTGGTCTGCCGGTTATCAACAGCCCGCAGTATGGATTCTGGGCTCCTTGTGCCCGAAAGGTCAGGAACGGATTATATCGTATGTACTATGCGATTGTGGTCGACAATTATATACAGACAGGCAAGGCTAACAATATTGCCAACTTCGACAAGTCGTGGACAGAGCGTGCCTTTATTGGTGTGATGGAGACCAGCGATCCAGCTTCCAACAAGTGGGAGGATAAAGGATTTGTAGTCAGTTCAATGTCAGACAAGGGTACCAATTGGTCACGAAGCAATACAAATGATTGGAGTGGCTATTTTTATTATAATGCCATAGACCCGGCCTATATCATTACACCTGCTGGTGAGCATTGGCTTATCTTCGGCTCATGGCACTCTGGTTTTGCTGCACTTCAGTTGGATGCCGAGACAGGAAAGCCAATGGCCAAGATGCCTGAATTCTGCACAACAAAGGCAGAACTCGACAAGGTGATGAAACGTGTCTATACCCGTGATAAGAATAGTCGATGGCAGGCATCCGAGGCTCCGGAAGTGATATATCGTAATGGCTATTATTATATGTTTATGGCCTATGATGGTCTGGATGTACCTTACAATACACGTGTTGTCCGCTCTGAGAATATCGACGGTCCGTATATGACGATAGCCGGAACCAATGTGACAACGAACGGTGGCGACGCTTTCCCAATAATGACTCATCCTTATAAGTTTAGTACAGGATATGGCTGGGTAGGTATCAGTCACTGTGCCGTTTTTGATGACGGTAAGGATAATTGGTATTATGCTTCTCAGCAACGATTCCCGAATTCTGCAGGCGGAAATGCTCCTAATGCAGTAATGTTAGGCGGTGTGCGCTCTATCCGTTGGACTTCAACCGGCTGGCCTGTAGTCATGCCTGAACGCTATGGTGCCGTTCCTCAGGTTACTATCACAGAAGCTGACATCGTAGGCACATGGGAACATATCGACCTCTCATACAAATATGCAGAACAAAGGACTTCGTCTGAGATGGTCTTCGCTGCCGACCACACAATTACCTCTGGTGCATGGAAGGGAGGAAAGTGGAGTTTTGATTCTGCCACGAATACCCTTACTGCCAATGGTGTGGAACTGCTTTTACAGCGTGAGTGCGACTGGGAGGCCTCTCCTCGTAAACATACCATAGTATATGCAGGTATAAATAACACAAAAACTTACTGGGGGAAGAAAAAGTAACGAACAATGAAAATACTAATGATGCTTGCGGGCCTTTTCCTATGGTCTGCGACAGGTCTCTCTCAACGAAGACACATGATGGAGACCTTTACTACCGACATGCCGATGGTGCATGACCCTGTGATGGCCTATGAGGACAGTACCTATTATCTCTTTGCCACAGGCATGGGCATCCAGAAGATGACCTCGAAAGACCGCAAGTCATGGACGGTTCACTCTGAGCCGGTGATGAGCGTTATTCCGAAGTGGACGCATGATTCTGTACCGGGATTCCGCAACCATGTATGGGCACCCGACGTCATCCAATGGCACGGACGTTGGTGGCTCGCTTACAGTTGTTCAACCTTTGGTAAGAACGGTTCAGCTATAGGTCTGCTATCCTGTTGCTCCCTTGCTCAGGGCATGTGGAATGATGAAGGGTGTATTGTCACCTCTCGCGAGAAGCATGACAACTGGAACGCCATCGATCCCAATTTTGTGATTGATGACAATGATAATCCCTGGCTTGTCTGGGGCTCTTTCTGGGACGGTATCCAGATTGTCCGCCTCGATTCGTCTATGCATGTCGCTTTGTCGCAGCGCCCCCGCACCATCGCCCGTCGCTATAATCTGAATAGCAAAACTGCTAAGGCCGCTCTTCCGATTAATCCGAACCCTCCGAAGAATCCCACCTCGGACTTCGCCGGCCCCAATGCCATCGAGGCGCCGTTTATCTTCAAGCACGACGGTTGGTATTATCTCTTTGTGTCATGGGACTACTGTTGTCAAGGCAGTAAGAGCAACTACCGTGTGGCCGTCGGTCGTAGTAAGATCATTGATGGCCCCTATCTTGACAGCAAAGGTATCGATATGCGCTATGGCGGAGGTAATCTTTTCCTTGAAGGCGACAAAAAGGAATATGAGGCTGCCGGTCATTGTGCCGCCTATCACATCGATGGTCAGGACATATTCATCTGTCATGGTTATAGTGTAGCACAGAAGGGTACATCCGTACTCATTCAGCGTCATCTTTATTGGACGGCCGATGGTTGGCCTACACTCAAACCACAAGAATGATGAAAGACAGTATACTGATTCTGAGCGGCGGAATGGATTCCGTGACCCTGCTCTACGACTACCAGGAACGTATCGCATTAGCCATATCGTTCGACTATGGATCAAACCATAACGCGAAGGAGATCCCCTTTGCCAAGATGCACTGCGAACGACTGGGCATCAAGCATATTGTCATTCCCCTCGAGTTTATGGCAAAATACTTCCATAGTTCCCTGCTCGAAGGCTCTGAGGCTATCCCAGAAGGACATTATGCCGATGAGAATATGAAGTCGACGGTCGTGCCCTTCCGCAACGGCATCATGCTCGCCGTCGCCACAGGTATGGCCGAAAGCAATGAACTGCAATACGTGATGATGGCCAATCACGGCGGCGATCACACCATCTATCCTGACTGTCGCCCGGAATTCGTAGAGGCTTTCGACGCTGCCGCCCATGCTGGCACTTACAACGGCGTCCGCCTGCTCTCACCTTATTGTAATATGACGAAGGGCCAGATAGCCGCGCGAGGCAAGGCGCTGGGCATCAATTACGCTGAGACCTGGTCGTGCTACAAAGGCGGAGACCGTCACTGCGGCCGTTGCGGCACTTGCGTCGAACGTCGCGAAGCCCTCGCTGAAGCCGGCATCCCCGACCCCACCGATTACGAATAAGCATTCTATATTTTCTTTCTCTCGATGCGCTTGGCTTTTTCCTCCGAAGCTTGAGAGAGCTTGCCTTTCAGGTAGGCCTCGATCAGAAGTCCTGCCATCGGGGCTGCCAAATCAGCGCCAAAGCCTCCGTGCTCCACATAGACGGCAATGGCTATCTTCGGATTGTTCATCGGCGCAAAGGCGATAAAGGCTGAGTGGTCTTCGCCAGGATTTTCAATCGTACCCGTCTTGCCACAGATGGGATAGGTGGTCTTGATACTGGTTGCGGTGCCTTGCTCAACGGCAAGGCGCATACCCTCGATGACAGGTGCATAGGCCTCCTTCGCCACCTTGGTCTGACGCTTAGTCAGATAGCGCTGGTTTTTGGTATCTTTATGGATATGTGGCACATAGTACCAGCCGCGATTGGCTATCGTGACGGCGAGATTGCAGAGTTGCAGAGGCGTACAGGTGACATCGCCCTGTCCCATACCTGCCCACCAGATGGTCTTACCGTCCCATCCGTCCTTATAGCGACGGTTCAGATAGTCGGCACCCGCCAACAGTCCGCCTTGCTCTCCTTGAATGTCGATATGCATAGGTCCTCCCAGCCCCATCGACTGCATATAACTACGCCAGGTGGTAATGGCCTCATCCTTCGACTCGTACATGAAATCATCGTTGATCATCGAGCCGAAATTCACGATAAACCAAGTGTTACAGCTTTGCGCCAACGCATCCTTCAGATTCAGGGGCGAACGGTGCTTATGACAGCCCACTTTGATATTGCCATCAATGATACCACTGTTACAATCCATCTTCGTATCTGGGGTAACGATACCTTCAGACAGAAGCGTCAGGGCCTGCGCAGTCTTGAAGGTTGAGCCTGGTGCCTGTGGTTTACCGATGGCCTGTCGCACGTCAGAGCCTTGAGGTGTGTTTGTCGCCAGACAGATAATCTCACCATTCTCTGGATTGATCGCCACGATACTTCCGGTCTTCCCTTTCAGCAGGCGTTCACCCAATTGTTGCAACATCGGACGAATGGTCAGAGGCCCGTCTGCCGGAAGCCCCTGCGCCATCAAAGCCACACCCTTCATCAGCATGGTCAACATGAAAAAGTACTTCTTTATTTGCTTCATTCATTCACCAATTTGAATGCAAAGATAAGCAGAATAAACGAAGAAACCAAAGATTTCAAGATAATTCTTTATACTACAGGAGTATTGAAAAATACTACGGTAGTATTTGAAATTAATATGGGAGTATTGAAAATCCCAAGGGGTGGGATAAAGCACACGATAGTCATATGATTGTAAACTCTGGAACTTCTTTGTTCCTGATTCGCTGAAGAAATCGGGCGATTTGTTGAACGGATTTGCACAGGTGATACTTTGTTCTTACCTTTGCACCGTCAAACAGAGAAAAATAGTTTTTTCATACATTAGATAGTTATTGTTAGTTGGTAATTTGGTTAGTACTGTTATCGGGGCCGTAGTGATACGACCCCGATAATGTTATTTGATGAAAACTTTTTTGCCGTTCTGGATGTAAAGACCCTTTTGCGGTTTCGTTACACACACGCCCATCAGGTTGTAGACTGCGCCAGCCGAATGTTCAATGTTCAATGTCCCATGTTCAATGTCAACGATTCCTGTCGTCTGCTGTCCGTTCCACTGTTCGCCTCCCATATTCTGCAGCTCAGTGATATGGGCTACCAGTGAATTCAGGTATATCTCCAGATTCGTATAACCATCGGCACCGGTCTTGTTGCCATCGGTGGCATCGTTCGGGTTCAGTCCGTTGGCCGTTTCCCACTCGTCGGGCATGCCGTCGCCATCGGTGTCGGCTTTAGCCTCAGTCTGGGTGAGGACTGGCCACTTTTCCCATCCGTCCCCTTTTACGTCGCTGGGGTGATTGATGATACCCTTGCTGTTGCCCGAACCTGTAAACGTGGCCTTGCCGTTTCTGACGTCGTCCACAATCATCTGGTCGAGTGCGTCACGATGCAGTGAGGCACCCACATAGTCCAATACGCGTTCGTAAGCCATTTCAGCTGTATGTGTCGTCACGGTTTCGTAGGCTATCGGCGTCGTGATGCGGATGGTGTCCTTCGTCTCTGCCGTGTATGTGCCGTCGTTGCCCGAGGCGTCTATCTGGTTGTACATGCCGTACGTCCAGTTGTCGTTCGTCACTTGGTCGTATTTGCTGTTCACATTGCCATCGACATAGTATTTGCCCCACACGTGCCACATCTTGTCCCACTGGTTAGGACTGCCGCTGTCGTGCTTGGTATATTCGCTGGTGCGGA
>JAEENF010000079.1 GCA_016283605.1 Prevotella sp. | reverse complement strand
GGTCCCTCTTGCGAGTTCTGCGGTGGTATCCATGCCTCGTCAACCGGTCGTATCGGTTTCTTCAAAATTCTCTCTGAGAGCAGTGTTGCTGCTGGTATCCGTCGTATTGAGGCCACTACCGGTAAGGATTGCGAAGAGCGTCTCTACCAGATGGAGGATATTCTCAAGACCATCAAATCGTTCTTTAACAATGCGAAGGACCTGCAAGGCGTTATCCAGAAATATATCGATGAGCACGACGCCATGAAGAAGGAAATTGAAGGTTTCCAGGCTCAGGCCGTCGAGCGTGCTGCCCAGCGTCTCGTTGAGAAGGCTCGCGAGGTGAATGGTGTCAAGGTTATCACCGCTGTAGCGCCTATGGCTCCTGCCGCTGCCAAGGACCTCGCCTTCAAGATTCGCGCTGCTGTTGAGGGCTCATTGCTTTGCGTCATCGGCTCTCACGACAATCAGAAACCTCAACTTACGATTATGATGAGCGACGATATGGTGAGCGACCACGGACTCAACGCTGGTCAGATGGTTCGTGAAGCCGCCAAACTCATCCAGGGTGGTGGTGGTGGTCAGCCCCACTTTGCCCAAGCTGGTGGTAAAAATGTCGACGGACTCAGTGCTGCAGTCGATAAAGTGATAGAGTTAGCAAATCTATAATATTAATCCCCGCCAATCGGCGGGGATAAATGTTACATAGATATTGGGAGTATCATTTTGAACACGATGTTGCGTCCCATGTTATAGACGCCCTGACGTCCTGTGGCATTGTTGATGTCGCAGTACTTCAGTCGGCTTAGATGGTTTTGGTAGGCTTTGTTCAATAGGTTATCCGCTGTGATGTAGAATTCTGCGACTTTTCTGTGTTTTATATTCAGGTCGGTACCAGCTGAGAGACTCAGCAGCGTGTAACCAGGCGTGCGTGTTTCTGTATCGTCTACCTTATAATAGTGGTTCTGTGCGAGGTTACATTCCATACCGATTGCCACAAAAGCATTGTTGAGCACTTTGTGGTTGTGGTGTGTGAACTCGTATTTCAGTTCCGAATTCCAGCGTGGTGCCGGTGTCATCGGCAGATATTTTGCTTCAGAAGAGGCATGCATCTGTCTGGCGTCGACATACGAGAAGGTGTTCTGGAAATGTACTCTGTGTATGGGGTGGAAGTCGAAGCCGGCCTCAAAACCCAAGAGTCTGGCGTCGCCCTGCGTGTACTGATAGGTCAGATACCCCTCTTCCATGACTTGAGGTATGCGTTTGGCAAAGATATAGTTTTCTATGCGGTTCGCAAAGAGGGCAACCTGTGCAGAGACCAGTGGTAAGCAGATGTCAAGACCGAGGTCTGCTTGCCAGCTGTATTCAGGCTTCAGGTCAGCATTGCCAGTCTCATAACGGATAGTCCCCTCATGTACACCATCAGATCCCAATTCACTCATATTCGGTGCACGGAATCCACGGGCGATGTTCAGGCGGACATTCGTATGCTCGCAGACATTCCACACTGCGCCAATACTACCGGAAATGCTCCCGAAATTGCGTGAGTGAAAGTCGATGTGACGGTTGTCGTAGCGTAGACCTCCATTAAGTGTCAGATGATCCATTGCCTTACTGACCGTAGCATAGCCACCGATGTCGAAGAGCTTATATTCCGGAATCAACGACTCCTCACCCAGGTTTAATGACTGTTGCCACATGCCGTTGATACCGCCAGCCATTTTCCAACCATTCCACTCCTGGGAGAGATAGCGGAGGTCGTAGGTCAGGGTGTGGAGTTTAAAGTAGAGTTCATAGTCATCGTCAGATTCTTCAAACTCCTGTCGTTGGTTCTGCTGGTAGCCGAAGATGGCCTTCAGCCAGCCTTTAGGAAGGTTGAAGGAGTTATCCCAAACCGCCTTATAATGATTGATCTTTTGGAATGGGAGTGCCTTGGAATAGGTTTTGATATTGTCTGTGATACATTCCAGTTCTCCTGTCACCTCGTCACGTTCACCCTCGATGATGCTAGGCGTCTGATGGAAGACAGAACCCACCAAATGGGAATGTCCCCAGGATTTGTTCAATCCGATCATCATTCTGGCAGCCCTTTCCTTGAACTGCGATCCAGGGACGTAACCGTCGTATTTGTTCTTATAGGCGTGAGCCATCTTATCCGTGAAACGGGCATCCCATACGAATCCCTGTTTGTGGCCTGCGAAGTTCAGTGAGTAGTCGAAGAGTCCGTTGTTCGTTTGATACTCCGTTGAGACCTGCGCCTTCATGTCTCCTTCGGGCAGGATTGGCGCTCCGTGCAGGATCATCACCCCGGCCATGGCGTCGCTGCCATACATCAGTGAGGCTGGACCTTTTAGAATTTCTACAGAGTTTACATTCTGACCGTCAATCTCAATGCCATGTTCATCACCCCATTGCTGTCCTTCCTGTCGGATACCCTCATTCATGACGATGATGCGGTTATAGCCGAGTCCTCGGATGATGGGTTTCGAGATACCGCTGCCTGTGGTAATCTGTGCGATGCCGGGTTGCTTGGCAATGGCATCGATGATGTTCGTAGAGGTGGTTTGTCGCAGGGTCTTGCCCGAGACTATTGAGATAGGGGCTGTGGAGTTCTTCAATTTTGTGTCACCAGTCACGCCAGTGACAACCAACTCATTCAACTTCAGATGTTTAAAGAAAACGTCTGTAGAATCGTTGGGATGTTCATGGTTCCAATGTTTATGTTGATGTTCGTCTTGTGCTGTCATCGCCATGCTCATACACAACAATGACAGGATGAAATATAGTTTCTTCATTCTGTAAATCCTTATTATAATAAATAATGTGTAATAACTCTTTTGGGGGAATTACATCATGAATGGAGGACCACGGGTACACAGAATAGATGGTTCTTGTAGCACTAATGCTTGACAAAATATAAACCGTCCCTTCTGTGTGTGTTTGATGAAAAGCGTCAGCAGTGTTGCCGAAGCTGCGGTATAGACAAGCGTAAGGAACTGGCAGAGTACGCAGTCGTCCATGTGATCTGTTGCCACGGTAAAGTGGCCTGAGTGATGCACGTGGTGTGCACATTCCACACAGTCGGCTGCGACATTGGCTATGGTCTCATGACGGTGCAGTCCCGAGAGTAGGATTATCGATACGAATACCGATAATAATAGCCAAGCTGATGCAATCCTTTTACCTTGTCTTTTCATTTCCGCTGCAAAAGTAGTCATTTTAAATGAGAAATGAGAAATGATATATGATAAATTTAGTACTCAGCAATATTTTTTCCTTATTCGCGATTCTTTTTTCACTTTTTTTTCGTATATTTGTACCCGAAATTAAAACATCCAGAGAGGATATGAACAAACTGTTTTTCGAAATAATGCAGGTTGCCGTAGGACAACTCGACTGCGTTGAACGTGGTCCATCGCCAGAAGAGTGGCAGGAGTTGTATACCTTAGCACAACAACAGTCGGTGGCAGCTATCTGTTATCGAAGTGTAGTCGCTTTATTCGAGTATGGTCTTCGTGCTCCTCAGGATTTGTCTCTTGACTGGATGGCGGAGGCGGAGGATCTGAAAGAACAGAACAGAGGTACTGCCAAACGTCTTGTGGCCTTGCAACAGGAACTGGAAGGACATGGCGTCCGTTCCTCTTTTCTGACCGGTGCTGTCCTTGCTCGTTTCTATGATAAGGATTTGCAGACGCTGCGTCAGTCGAATGGCTCTGATCTCTATGTCCGTGGTGATGTTCATCAAGTCAATCTTAAAGAATGGTCGGATATGGATGTGAGACTTTGTGATTCTGTTAAGGTTGGCAAATCTTCTCAACGAAGCCGGAAGTTGGAGAGATGGTTGTTGCAGAATGATGACCAGCTTTTCAGGAAGGCCGGTGAACTGACAGTTCCCTCCTATGCGGTTGTTGTTATTCTTCAAATGGTCTACCTCTACAACCAGTATATCAGTGGACGGCTGATTATGCGTGACCTCATGGACTTGTTCTTCCTTCTACGTTGGTCTGAGGATAGTTCTAAGAAGTTCAATTTTCCGCGTACTACTGTCGAGGAAGTACTGACGTCCCTGCGTCTGTCGCGTTTCTCGGGTGGTGTGATGTGGATGATGCAGACCGTCTTTGCGCTTGATGGTAAGAACCTCCCTTTGGCACCGATGGAACACGAAGGTCAGTTCCTAATGGGTGAACTGATGGGTGAGAATCAGCGTATCAGACGATGGGGACACCTGCTGATGCACTATCGCTGGTGCGATTTGATATAAGATAATAAATATAAGTAGTTATGGCACTGAATCTGAATAAAAAACTCAAATTGTACTACAACATCGGGGAAGTCGCCAAGATGTTTGGATTAAACGAGAGTACGCTCCGTTATTGGGAGCAGGAGTTTCCATATCTGAAACCGAAAACCAGCGGTCCCGCTAAGATCCGTCAGTATCAGGAGAAGGATATTGAGGAGATCCGCGTGATACATAACCTGATAAAGGTACGTGGTTTCAAGATAGCCGCCGCTAAGAAGATTCTGAGTCAGAACCGTAAGGGTGCCGACAAGAAGGCTGACGTGTTAGAGTCATTAATGGGTGTACGTGATCAGCTACAGGCCCTGAAACGTCAGTTCGACGGTCTGCAATAAAACCTCTTCTGTTTTATTTTACAGGATTCCATCTGTCGCTGATAGAAAATACCGTTTCGGGAGTGATAACTACAGCTTCTTTTTTGGTGAGCTGTCGACTCCATACAACGCGTTCCTTGGTGGAAGCCCCTTCACCGTGGTTGTTATATTCCAAGTAGCGTGCAGTCTGTTCACGTTGTTTTTCCCAATGGTGCCATCCCTCAGGACGGATGTGCTTGCCGAGGTCACAATTCATGAATAAGGTATAGCCATAGTCGCGCCATGGTCGGCCCAAATATACTTGATTCACACCTTCCTTAGCAGTCAGGCGACAGTTGTTGAAGATATATCCAAAAGGCTGATCTTTAGGTGTGGATGCCGCAGTGATGTAACTATTGACGAGACTCTCGATGGTGCAGCCCTCGAACCATGCAATAGAAGGTCCGAAGATAAAGTCTGTGGTGCCACAGATATAACAATCCCGGAAAAAGAGCCGTGTGCCCGCCACACCCGTATAGATTGTATCTTGGTGCCCGATGATCCGACAATGAATCACTTTGATTCTGTCCCCTTCCGTATGGAGCGCTACGGCCTGTCCCAAACGGGCGGAGTTATTCTCTATTGTGATATTCTTAAGTGTGATATCGTTGCCTTCAATCTTAAGGGTATAGGTGCGGAAGGTCCCCATTTTATTAATATTTGCATGGTCATCGTAGGTGATGACGGTCTCGTTGACATCTTCTCCGCAGATTTCTATGTTCTGTAGCCACGATGGGATAACTAGTTTTTCCTTGTAGATTCCTTTTTTGACAAAAATGACCTTATGGTAGTCCATAAAAGCCCTGCAGACTTCAATGGCTTCATCAATAGTACGGAATTCTCCTGTGCCATCGCGAGCCACTACAAGGGTATCCGGATTATCATACTTGCCAGCAGCAGAAACTGTCAGCGAGAGAAGTAGTAGAGTAGTTGTCAGTAGTTTTTTCATATCGTTACATGATTTGTGATATCTCTTTGAGGTCGGTCACAGACTTGAGGTTATCTATAATGCTCTTGACATCCTCACGGTCATGGACTCGTAACTCGATGCTTCCATCGAAGATGCCCTCTTCGCAAGTGATGTTGACGGTATGGATATTGACATTCATCTGTGAAGAGATGATTTGTGTCACCTCGTTGAGCAGACCTATCCTGTCAATACCGCTCAGACGGATGGTGGCATCGAAGTAGAGTTTCTTGTGCATATCCCATTTGATGTCAAGAATGCGGTTGCCGTAGCTGCTCTTGAGTTTGGCCGCCACAGGACAGGTACGTTTATGAATCTCTATCTGATTTTTGTTGTCGATGTAGCCTAGAGCGTCATCCCCAGGGATAGGATGGCAGCAACCAGGGAACTTATATTGATTGATATTTCCTTCAGAGATGAATATCGGTTTCTTCTTATTGAACTTCTCCGGAACAACAAACAGATCCTGTTTCTCATCCTCTTCGGTTTTCTTCGAGCTAATAAACGGTACATATTTCCGCCAGCCTCCTTTATTCTCACTCTTTTTGTTCTTGCCATTGAGTTCGTCGATATCCTTTTCACCTAAAAGAACGGTTTTTTCGCCCAATGCAATGAAAAACTCGTTACGTTTATGGATCTCATGAAATTCTGCCAACTGGTCAATGATGTTGAACGATGACTCAAAACCGTTTTTCTTGAGGAACTCCTGGAGAATCTCCTCGCCTTTTTTCTGAATCTCGCGGTTCTCACGTCTGAGGATAGCCTGTATCTTGGCCTTTGCCTTCGCTGTGGAGACAAAGTTGATCCATGCCGGACTTGCATGTTGCGATTTAGAGGTAAGGATCTCCACCTGGTCACCACTCTGCAGCTTGTGGGAAAGGGGAACCAGTTTGTGGTTCACCTTTGCACCGATGCAATGGCTACCTAAGAAGGTGTGAATGGAGAATGCGAAATCAAGTGCTGTACACCCGGCTGGCATCGTCTTGATCTCACCCTTCGGCGTGAAGACAAAGATCTCACTGGCGAAGAGGTTGAGTTTGATGGTGTCGAGGAAGTCCATCGCATCAGGTTGTGGGTCATCGAGAATCTCCTTGATGGTACGTAACCAGTCGTTGAGCTCGGCCTCATCCTCTGTATATTCTTCATCCTCCAGACCATCCTTGTATTTCCAATGGGCGGCAAAACCCTGTTCAGCCGTCTCGTCCATCCTGTCAGAACGTATCTGTACCTCTATCCACTGTCCCGTCTTTGACATCAAAGTGACGTGTAGTGCCTGATAGCCGTTAGCCTTTGGATGGCTGAGCCAGTCACGCAACCTGTCGGGGTGTGATTTGTATATTTTTGATATGGCGACATAGATATTGAAGCATTCGTTAACCTCTTCTTCCCTGATACGTGGGGTGAAGATGATACGTACAGCCAGGATATCGTAGATTTCCTCGAATGACACGTGTTTGTTCTGCATCTTACTCCATATAGAGTAGGGTGTCTTTACACGTTGCTTGATTTCGTATTGGATACCCATCTTGTTGAGAGATTCTTTGATGGGTTTCGTAAATTGATCGAACAGTTGTTCACGTTGCAGTTGGGTATGTTCCAGTTTCTTAGAGATGGAGGTATACTCTGCAGGATGCTCAAACTTAAAACTGAGGTTTTCTAATTCCGACTTGATCTTGTTAAGACCCAGACGGTTGGCGAGAGGTGCATAGATATACAATGTCTCGCCTGCAATTTTGTATTGTTTGTTGGCGGGCTGTGAGTCCAGCGTCCGCATATTATGCAGACGGTCACAAATCTTGATGAGGATCACGCGGATGTCATCGCTCATTGTCAACAGGAGTTTTTTGAAGTTCTCTGCTTGGGCAGAGGCATGTTCTCCGAAGATACCACCGCTGATTTTGGTCAATCCGTCAACAATCTGAGCTATCTTGGAACCGAAGATGTTCTCGATGTCCTCGACGGTGTAGTCAGTATCTTCTACAACATCATGAAGCAGTGCAGAGCAGATACTTGTAGACCCCAGCCCTACTTCATGGCAGGCGATGTAAGCCACGGCAATGGGGTGCATGATGTAAGGCTCACCAGACAGACGGCGTACTCCCTTATGGGCTTGTCGTGCAAAGTTGAAGGCCTTTGTGATTAAGTCGACCTTCTTGCGATGGCGTGAAGAAAGATAGTCGTCCAGCAGTTCCTGGAAGGCGTCATTAATCAACTTCTCATCTGCACTCTCTTGTCTGATTTGCTCTTCATCCATAGTCAATTCCTTCTAAGATTTTATCTGACTCTGATTTTCTTACCAGCCTGAATTTTATTACCTCTAATGCCGTTCAATTTCTTGAGCTTAGCGACGGTAGTGCCGTTACGCTTGGCAATCTGTGACAGGGTTTGACCACGTTGTATGGTTACAGAACTACCGCCGCGACTATTTCTTCCTCTGCCTCTACGTGCAGAACGGCTATTGCGTGTCGCTCTTGAGTTTCTACGGCTAACTTTAGTGCGCGTCGTATAGGTTGGTACATCATCGTTGATGGCCACTTCGGTACGTTTGCTCAGCAGATCATCGGCGCGGTAGGCATAGATGGAGTCCGCATTGTCTATGAAACGGCCTGTATCAGCCATCGGCAGTCGGATGGCAGAGGGTTTTGTGAGTCCAGGAACGATGTCACGACGATACTCCGGGTTCAGTGAACGGAGCATGTCGAGATCCAGATTCAGGACCGCTGCGATTTGTTCAAGATGGACGTTTCTGTCGACGACGATGGTGTCAGTCTGTGCTGGTAGACGGGTGGTCATCGGACAGATGTTGTGCTCGCAATAGTAAGTCATGATATAGTTGGCGGCAATGAATGCCGGTACATATCCCCTGGTTTCGGCAGGGAGGTATGGATAGATATGCCAATAGTCTTTGTTGATGGGCATGGCATTCTCACCTTCCTGTGGTTGTCCTGTAGATGCGTTGGCTCGGTGGATGGCCTTGTTGATATTCTCCGGACCGCAGTTGTAAGCCGCAATGACCAGGTTCCAGTCGCCGAAGATTTTATAAAGATCCCTGAGATAACGTGCTGCGGCATAGGAAGACTTTACGGGATCCCTGCGTTCATCGACGAGGGAGTTGACCTCCAGACCATATTGTTTGCCGGTACCAATCATAAACTGCCATAGGCCAGTTGCTCCGGCTCGTGATACAGCCTTGGGGTTTAGGGCCGACTCAATGATGGGTAGGTATTTCAGTTCCAATGGCAACTGGTAAGCTTCCAATGCTTCTTCGAAGATTGGGAGGTAGAAATTACATGCACCTAACATATAACTGACTGAGTAGCGCAGACGTCCACTATAGCGGTCGATGAATTTCTGGACCACGTCGTTATAGGCCAGTTCCATGACTGACGGTATACGGCTGAGTCGTTCGATAAACACCTCTCTGGGATATACAGGGTTGACATTCTTCATCTCACAGTCGTTATCACCACTCAGATAAGTCTTCGACATATAGAGATTCAACAGACTGTCGAGATCATACGTCATCGCCTCTGGGAACTCGATGACTTCCTCGTTACCTTCTTCATCAGTGACGGCAAACTCGTCTTCTCCGAGTGCCATTTCTACATCATCCTCTTCTTCTTCCTCATCATCTTCTATCACCGTCTGTGCCTGAAGTTTACAGTTGCCGATGAATAGCATTGCGACGAGCATCCATAATAGTTTTTTCTTCATTATTTCTTTTTTCTTTTTTACTTTTTTCTCAGAAGTTCAGACTACACTGCAGGCCTATGGATGAGGCATCCAACGGGTTCCGTGACGAGTGATTGTCCATGATTGTCGGTTCTACCCGTAGACTTAGATCCCTCGATATGTCGAAGACTGACAACTCCGCATCGACATATGCATCGATAACAGAGAGAGCATAGACACCACATAGTACAAAAAAACTCAGATCGCGCCAACGGCGGTATTTGTTTTTACGACTCTTGAAAATTTCCTTATATCGATTTTCATTAGTTGGAGTAATCTGCATACCCAGATGCAGGAACTTGTTGTAGCTGGCCGTTCCGGGGTCGTTGTCTGTGATATCGAGATAAGCTTGAGAGTAGTCTTTATACATGTTGTTGTTCCAGTTCATGGCATACAAGCAACCGATGAATCCGCCATAGACGAGTGGCAGTTTCCAGTATTTCCGGTTGTAAATCTGTCCACCTCCAGGAATGACGAGAGCCAGCCACAGTGCCCTTTGTGGATCAGGTTGCCATTGTGACCAGTCTTTCTTAACTTTCAAGGGCTTTGAAATAGAGTCTGTCAGCAGGATACTTTTCAAACTGTCTGCAGGAGCAAAGCTTTCTTCAATCAGACTGTCTGTAGGAACAGAAATCGTATCGGGAACCGTTTCTTGTGCGTAGAGGGAAACCGTTCCTGTGAAAAGCAATGCTGTTGCGATCCAGTTCTTAATCTTCTGCATGTTTTATTCCATCAATTGCGTTCATGATGTTTTCCAATTCCTGTTCATTAGCAAAGGGGATGCTGATTTTACCCTTGCCTTTAGAGGAGTAAGTCATCTGTACCTTGGTCTTGAAAAAGTCAGCCAGTCTTTTCTTTAGTACGACGAACTCTTTGGGGAGTTGTGTCTTAGTGGCGATAGTCTTTTTAGCAGTCTGGTCGTCTTCACCATTTTTAATCAATTGAACTAGTTCTTCCACCTTTCTGACAGAATAGCCGTTCTTCAGGACATCCTTAAACACTTTGATTTGTGCTGAGGGACTGTCTAAAGCGAGCAATGCTCGTGCATGACCCATATCCATCTCGTGATTTTTTAGGGCCATCTGAATCTGTGCCGGCAGTTTCAGCAGACGCAGATAGTTGGTGATGGCCGCGCGACTCTTGCCGACACGCTCGGAGATTTTCTCCTGAGTGAGTCCGGAAGTGTCCACCAGGTGCTGGTAGGCCAAAGCGATTTCAATGGCGTTCAGGTCTTCGCGTTGGATGTTCTCCACCAATGCCATTTCCATCACATTTTCATCCTCTACTGTACGGATATATGCAGGGATAGACATCAGTCCTGCTAGTTGTGATGCCCGCCATCTGCGTTCTCCGGCGATGATCTGATATCTGCCGTCCGTCATCTGACGCAGGGTGATTGGTGTAATGATGCCAATCTCCTTGATACTTGCCGCCAGTTCATGCATGGCATCCTCATCAAACTCCCGTCTGGGCTGATTCGGATTGGGGTCTATCAGGTTGAGTGCAATCTCATTGAGGTTGGATGTGCCTTCTGTTTGAACATCTCCGGTTTGTATCAGTGCGTCAAGGCCTCTGCCTTTTCCCGTACCGATATTGTCGAGGCCTCTGCCCAACACATTACGGTCGTATTTTTTATGTACAGCCATAGTTAAAGTTTATTTGTTTTTGTTGATAATTTCCTTGGCGAGTGCCAAATGGTTCTTACTTCCTGTCGAGTCAGCATCGTAAAGAATGGCGGGCAGGCCGTGACTAGGTGCCTCGCTTAGTTTTACGTTGCGTTGGATGACAGTTTTAAAGACCAGCTCCTGGAAATGACGCTTCACCTCATCGTAGATCTGGTTAGCCAGACGCAGACGACTGTCATACATCGTCAGAAGGAAACCCTCAATCTCCAGTGTTGGATTCAGTTTCTGTTTGATGATGCGGATAGTGTTCAACAATTTGCTGATTCCTTCAAGGGCGAAATACTCGCACTGAACGGGGATAATCACGGAGTCGGCTGCTGTCAGGGCATTAACGGTAATCAGTCCTAATGACGGCGAACAGTCTATCAGGATATATTCGTATTCGTCGCGGATGGGTAACAGCAAGTCTCTGATGACCCTCTCACGATTATCCATATTCAACATTTCTATTTCAGCGCCAACGAGATCGATGTGGCTAGGAATGATGTCCAGTCCGTCGATATCTGTGGTGTAGATGGCATCACGGATGTCTGCATTGTTGACAATACACTCATAGAGTGAGCATTCTACCTCTTGGATGTTAACACCCAGACCGCTGGAGGCATTGGCCTGAGGGTCGGCATCTACTACCAGTACACTCTTCTCGAGTGTGGCGAGTGAGGCAGCAAGGTTGATAGTTGTCGTTGTCTTTCCTACACCACCTTTTTGGTTTGCTAATGCAATAATCTTACCCATATTTTTGTTTCTTTATACCTGTCTTATTGAGAAATTTGGGCACAAAGTTACATATTTCTGCTGAGAAATACGCCCATTTAAACCTTTTTTCGTATTTTTGCACCCAAATCATTGATATTTTATGGAAATTAAACGACCCTTACTGCTCATTTCCAATGATGACGGCTATCTGGCGAAAGGTATCAACTGCTTGGTGGAGATGCTTTCCGACCTTGGCGATATCATCGTCTGTGCCCCTGAAGATGCGCGCAGTGGTTTTTCTTGTGCTTTTTCGGCAACGGCTCCGTTGAGGCTTCAATGTCGTGCGCAACGTCCCGGGGTGGAGATATGGTCTTGCACTGGTACGCCAGTGGACTGCGTGAAGATGGCGTTGGCAGAGATTGTGCCACGAACGCCAGATTTGGTGATTGGGGGTATTAATCATGGTGACAATGCCTCTGTCAATGCACATTATAGTGGTACAATGGGTGTTACCCTCGAAGGTTGTATGAAATATATCCCGTCGGTAGCCTTTTCGTTATGTGATCATCGAGAGGATGCTGATTTCGAGCCGTTGCGTCCTCTAATCCATGAAATCATTCAGCGTGTGCTTCATGAGGGACTGCCTTTGGGGGTCTGTCTGAATGTGAACTTCCCATTGTTAGAGGAAAGTGGGTACAAAGGTGTGAGGGTGTGCAGGATGGCGAAAGGAACTTGGGGACAGGAGGTTACCAAGTGTCATCACCCCCGGGGATATGACTATTGGTGGATGGTAGGTAGCTATACCAATGACGAGCCGGAGGCTGAGGATACTGATAACTGGGCTTTGACACATGGTTATGTGGCTATCACCCCTACACAGATTGATATCACGGCCTATCAGGCGATGGATAAGATTAAATCCTGGGGATTATGAAGTACTATCTGATTGTTGGAGAGGCTTCTGGAGACCTTCACGCATCGCATCTGATGCAGTCGTTGAAAGATATTGACGCAGAGGCAGAGTTCCGCTTCTTCGGCGGAGATTTGATGACAGCCGTTGGAGGAACTCGTGTCAGACATTATAAGGAACTGGCCTATATGGGCATTTTTCCTGTGCTTCTGCATTTGCCAACGATCCTCAAGAATATGAAGATGTGCAAGCGCGATATTACGACATGGCAACCTGACTGTGTGATTCTTGTAGATTATCCAGGGTTTAACCTGAAGATTGCCAGATATGTAAAATCGAAGACAAACATTCCCGTCTACTATTATATCTCTCCGAAGATATGGGCTTGGAAGGAATATCGCATTAAGGCCATCAAACGTGATGTGGACGAACTCTTCTCCATCTTGCCCTTCGAGGTAGAATTTTTCGAAGGAAAACATCGTTATCCCATTCATTATGTCGGCAATCCCACGGCAGATGAAGTCCGTGAATGGTGGAAGGTAGAAGGTGGAAAGTGTCAAGAGAAGAACCCTTCTGCGAACATTATTGCACTGTTGGCAGGAAGTCGAAAGCAGGAGATCAAGGATAATCTGCCCGTGATGATCGAGGCAGTGCAACCCTATATGCAAGATTATAAGGTGGTGTTGGCTGGGGCTCCAAGTATTGAGAAAGACTATTACGAGCAGTTCATAAGTGGTAAGAACGTAGACATTGTCTATAACCAGACCTATCCGCTGCTCTCCCAAGCTTATGTTGCTTTGGTTACCAGTGGTACAGCTACCCTTGAGACTGCACTCTTCCGTGTTCCACAGGTGGTCTGTTACGGAACAGCGTTGGCAAAACTGTTTGGCTGGCTCCGTAGATGGGTGCTGAAGGTGAAGTATATCTCATTGGTAAATCTCATTGCTGACCGTGAGGTTGTGACAGAACTCGTGGCAGACGCCTTCACACTGGATCGTCTCCGTGCAGAACTGGATAAGATTCTTGGCGGTCCTGCCCGTCAGAATATGCTTGAGGGTTATGAGGAAATCTGGCGACTCCTTGGTGATCAGAAGGCTCCAGACAATGCTGCAAAAATGATTTATTCACTTCTAAATAAAGGATCCTTATGAGAAAGTTTTTATTGATGGCTATGACGGCTGTTGCCGTCCTCACTGCCTACGCACAGAACGTGCAGTTACATTATGATTTCGGACGTAACCTCTATCCGGACCAGGAGGCAGGCCGTCAGAAAGTGACATTGACACTTGAACAATTCAAGGCCGATAAGTGGGGTTCGTGGTATTACTTCGTTGACGTAGACCTGAGTCGAAAGGAAACGAAAGGTGCCTATACCGAGATTTCGCGTGAGTTCAAGTTGAGTCAGCAGTCGCCTTTTTCCCTTCATGTAGAATATGACGGCGGACTAGGGTCCAGACTTGCAGGTACTACCTCTGGCAGCTATCAGCAGTCAGGTCTTGCAGGTTTCGCCTATAACGGACATAATTCGGATTTCTCTACGACATGGTCTGTCCAGCTATTGTATAAGGCCTTCTTCAAAGATGCCAATGCCAACAGTGCGTATCATAGTGCTCAGCTGACAGGTGTTTGGGGTACGACCTTTGCCAACAAAAAGTGTACCTTTTCAGGTTTTATTGATTTCTGGCGTGGTGAGAAGGCCAATGGACACGGACAGCTGGTTATTCTCTCCGAACCCCAGTTCTGGTTTAATGCTACAGAGCACTTCAGTATCGGTACGGAGTGCGAGATCAGCAATAACTTCATCTATAACACATATGATGATCAAACATTCTTCGTCAATCCCACCATCGGTATCAAGTGGAACTTTTAATCATGGATAATGATCATCATATGAGTCATCAAGAACTTTCAACGGTAAGAAGGACTATCGTTGGCGTTCAGTTTCTGTTTGTGGCCTTTAGTTCGACAGTGCTCGTACCTCTACTTGTTGGTTTGGATCCCGCTACAGCACTTTTTACGGCAGGTGTAGGCACACTGATCTTCCATATAGTCACCAAAGGAGAGGTGCCCATTTTCCTGGGTTCAAGTTTTGCCTTTATCGCACCGATTATATCCGCCTCCCAATTGTGGGGTATGCCAGGAACGGTTGCGGGTATTGTTGGCGTGGCATTGGTCTATTTCATCATGTCGGCACTGATTAAGTGGCAGGGGCGTCGTCTTATCGACCGTCTTTTCCCACCAGTAGTGGTGGGTCCTGTCATCATCCTCATCGGTCTGTCGCTTTCTCCCTCAGCCGTTAACATGGCGAAGGAAAACTGGCCTCTGGCCTTTGTTTCACTGATTACAGCCATCATCGTGCTCACCTTCGGAAAGGGACTGTTGAAGCTAGTGCCTGTGGTGATGGGTCTCATCATCGGTTATATGGTAGCCCTTTTCATGGGCGTTGTCGATCTTTCTGTCCTGGCTGCTGCGCCCTGGTTCGCTCTGCCAGACGGTATCGTCCATTTTCATATGCCGCAGTTTGCCTGGGCGCCGTTCCTGTTCATGATTCCTGTGGCTGTGGCGCCGGTGATTGAGCATATCGGTGATGTCTATGTGGTCAGTGCCGTGGCTGAGAAAGACTTTGTGAAGTCTCCAGGTCTCCATCGCACGATGTTGGGCGATGGTCTTGCATGTCTCTTCGCATCCCTCTTCAGTGGTCCTCCGGTGACTACCTATAGCGAGGTCACGGGAGCTATGCAGATCACTCGTGTCCGTCATCCTCAAGTCATCCGCATTGCTGCCGCCACGGCCATTGTCTTCTCCGTCATAGGTAAGCTTAGTGCCCTGCTGCAGAGCATCCCTCAGGCCGTGCTGGGCGGCATCATGCTGTTGCTTTTCGGAACGATTGGCTCGGTGGGTGTCCAGTACCTGATCAATCATCGGGTAAATATGAGCCTGACGCGTAATATCATCATCGTCTCTGTCACGCTGACGATGGGTATTGGTGGCGCAGTATTATCTTTCAAGACATTTTCCATTAGCGGCATAGGACTTTCTGCCGTTGTCGGTGTGTTGCTGAATCTCCTTCTGCCGAAAGAAGATAAATCCGAATTACAGTCTGACGAGTCGTGAACCCGTCAGACTTCTCGTCTGACTATCCGTCTGCACCAGGATGACACCTTTGAGGGCTGATGGTAGGGACATGACGACCTCAGTGTTTATCGGCATCAGTTGCCGTTCATCCAACAGAGCACCTGTCAGTGCGTAAAGCCTGACTTTGACAGGTTGCTCTGTTTTTTCATGGAAGAGAAAGTGCAGACCATCTTCCTTGGGGATGACCTGCAGATTAAGTGGTTCTGACAGCCCCACATGCTCAATCTTCGTGAGTCCGAGGATATCTAACAGTCCTCGGTAGCCGTCGATCAGTCCGTAGCCGTAGTCGTTGTTCGGGTAGTCGATACCCTCTTCGGGATGGCTGCTGGTACGTCGGATAACTTCCATCACCTCTTGTGGCGTGAGGTCGGGTTTGGCTTGGAGCCAGAGTGCTATCGTGCCTGCCACAAAGGGTGCCGACATCGAGGTGCCGGAGTTGAAGCTCCAAGGGTAGTCCTTCCCTTCAAACTGTGAGAAGGCGATAATCTCATTCCTGTTGGCTGTAGAGTCCATGGCATAGGTATATTCGCTGTCGGAAGAGATGATGTTCGCGCCTGGCGCAAGGACATCGGGCTTCACGTTGCCGTTCATCGTAGGGCCTCTCGATGAAAAGGGACTCACCACACCGGGCGTCTCGCCTGCCGCATAGTTCTGCTCTTCGCCGAGATAGTTGATGACACGCAGACGGTGGGAAGTGGAACCGACACTGATCACCGAAGAGAAACAGCTGGGCGCCATGATGTTATGTCCTTTCTCTGCCGCATTCCAGCGGGGATCAATGTTTCTGCTGGTGAGGGCATAGTGTGAACTGCCGAAAAGTTCTGCATGACTCTCCTGACCTTCCAGGACAATGGCTATCTTGGGCAGTTTATCTAAGGTGGAGGTGGCGGAAAAGGCTACCAGACAAAGTGTGTCGCCGATAAAGGGTGAAGGATAGCGTATGGCTTCAACTGTACAGGTGTCTTTGTTAAAAAACAAGGTGTCACTGAAGAGTGAGTCGAGTCTGGCATCGGATGTTGAGATGGTGATGGTGTCATGGGGGACGACGAAACCGTCTTCATAGGCCAGCAGTCTGATCAATAGTGGCCCGTCGGTCTTGACTTTATAGAGCGCACTCTCTTTGTATACTCTGATGAATGCGCCCGTCTTAGCAGTGCCATAGGGCTTTTCCATATAGGTCTTCTCCAGATTCTCGTTGCCTGCCGAAGCCACGAGGATATGGCCGGGGCCCGTCAGACTGTCGAGATAGGCGACATAGAGGCTGTCTTCCTCGTCGAGGTAAGGGGCATAGCCCTCGCTGAACGAGACCACACAAGGCTTTCCCTGACGGTCGGCATAGTCGAACAGATACTGGAAACCCAGGGCGTCGACGGCTGTGGTATATTTGTAGTAGTCTGTGGAGTCGATGTATTCTTTATCACTGGATACGGCATTGCTCACTAAACAGATGTCGCTCTCGTAGGCTACGCCGCGATAGTTGGTGTCGTAACCGCTGCCCGCTGCGATACCCAGGGTGTGGGTGCCATGCTTTTGGGTCTTCCCGTCGGTGGAGTGGCCATAGGCCCTCACGGCTTCATAGCCGACGATATCGCGTCCTACCGGCCACGGACTGCCTACGGTGTCCTTCGACAACATATCCCAGAACGCCCCGATGCGGTACTGATTTGTCGTTACGTCGTAGAAAGTGGGGTGGGTGAGGTCGAAGCCGATATCCATCAGGCCTACCACCACATCCTTGCCTGTAAAGGCCCGATGACTGGCAGTTGGGGTGTAGGCTGGCAGGACGTTGATGATGCTGGCCGTCGTGTCGAGACAGATACTGGCCCGCTCGCCGGCTTCGATGCGATGGACTGCAGGGTGTTCCGACAGGGCCGTCAGTCTGTTTAGAGGGATCTCGACGATGGTGATGTCACCCTTGTTGGCCAAGGGCTTGCATCCGTAGTCGCGGAGGATGGCATCGCCCTCCTTCTGGTCTATTCGTACAAAGGCGATGAGGCTGGGTTTGTTGCGGTCCCTGATGTCGAAGGGCTGCTTGCTGTCCTTGACTCTCGCCTCGGCCCGCATTGTCTCCCTCGCGGCCTGTTGCACCAGCCTCGACATCTTCCTGTAGTCCGCGCCCTGCGCCATCATGCACAGAAAGATAAACCCCAATATGACGGTTATTCCTGCTTTTCTCATCGCTCTCGTCTGCAAAAGTACACAAAAAAGCTGAATGTTTAAGCTTTTGCCTGGAAAAAAGTGAGCATTGGTGCAAATTCTTCTTCTCACAACAAGTGAAAAGAGTTAAAAGTGTAAACACACATCCCACAAAAAAACAAAGATAAATAAGCAAAAAAAACGCTTTTTTGTTTTTTAATTAGGGAAAAAATTGTATCTTTGCATCGTTCGAATGTAGAACAATGATTAAAAACGACCAGAATTAAGGTATAACTAATATAAAACAATGTCAATGAAAATGAATATAATATGTATGCTTGCCGCCATCCTGACCTGCGGCTTCACAGCGATTATTTTGACCTCGTGCTCTAACGTGGAATAATGTAAGTGAATTTGCTTATCTTTGATGCCATATCAGTTTAATAGAATATATGGGATACAACAAGAGTTTAATAAAGAGAATTGAAAATGTTTTTCGCAAATCGTGGGAGCAGCCTGCTCTGACGGACTGGGGCAGCAACATCACTTATAAGTATGGAGATGTTGCAACACGCATGTGTTTCATTCATTCTCTTTTCGATGTATTAGGCATTAAACCTGGCGACAAGATTGCCATTTGCGATAAGAACTGTTCGAACTGGGCTATATCCATGTTGGCCATTATTACCTATCGTGCCGTAGCAGTGCCCTTATTGCCTGATTACAGCAAGCAGCAACTCAAAATGCTTTGCGAGCACTGTGATGCCAAATTCATGATTGGTAACCGTCAGCTTTCAACACTTTGGGAAGAAGGAGAATGTCCGATGTATTTGCTTGATACGGAGGATCTGCTCACCATGACCCCCAATACTGCTACCGATAAGGTTGAAGAAGAGGCTTTCCACCGATTCAGAACAAATCATCCCAACGGATATACCCGAGAAGACGTATGCTATGAAGCCGAAGATCCTGACGCACTGATGCTTCTGAGTTACACCAGTGGAAGTACTGGTAATCCAAAGGGGGTCATGTTGTCGTACAAATCCCTGTGGTCGAACCAAATGTTTGCAAGCGATGCCCTTCCTTACAAGCCGGGTATGCAGTTGTTACTGATATTACCTATGGCTCACATGTTCGGGTTCTCGTTCGACTTCCTCTATGGCATCATGCTGAGTGCCCACTTATATGTTCTAACTAAAATACCAGCGCCCGGGGTATTGATTAAAGCATTTGCCTTTATAAAACCAGATTACTTCCTTTGTGTGCCCTTGGTGATGGAAAAAATCATACAGGCAAAGGTGTTGCCCGTTTTAAACAAACCCAGCATCCGGTTCATGATGAAAGCACCTGGTTTTCGCCAATTCATCTGTCGCAAGTTCCGGAATCAGCTATCCGTGGCGCTGGGTGGTAACTTCCATTCAGTTATAATGGGCGGTGCCCCCCTAAACAAAGAGGTGGAAAAGGTGCTAAGAATGGTGAAGTTTCCGTTTACTGTAGGGTATGGCATGACTGAATGCGGGCCCATCATTACCTACGCTGACTGGAGAGAATTACGTGCGGGATCTTGTGGAAAGGCTGCCTTGAATATGGAAGTAAAGATCTTGAGTGATGACCCTCAACACGAGCCAGGTGAGATTGTTACGAAAGGCATCAACACGATGATGGGCTACTACAAGAATCCTGAGGCAACCCAAGAAGCCATTGACAAAGACGGATGGCTACATACAGGCGATCTTGGCGTGATCGACAAAGACGGATTCGTCTATATCCGTGGCCGCAAGAAGAATATGCTGTTAGGAGCCAACGGGCAAAACATCTATCCCGAGGAAGCAGAAGACCAGGTGATTAGCTACTCTATTTTCGACGAATGTGTAGTGGTACAGCGTGACGAGAAGCTCGTAGCGTTGGTTTACGTCTCCGACCTTACTCTCAAGGCTGCAGAGACGAATCGCGAATCACTCGACCTTGAAGCCATTCGTCAGGAAATAAACCAGCATCTGCCCAAATACTGTCAGCTGGCAAAGTTGGAGCAACGTTATGAAGAATTCGAGAAAACGCCTAAAAAGAGTATCCGGCGTTTCCTCTATCATTAATAATAGTGGGACAAATGAAAGAGACGAGAAAGCCATATCTCATCAACCAAGCGCTGAAGTATTTCCTGATAGCTTCGGTGTTAACGATGGCCATTGGCCAGTTGGTAACAACGATTGATGGTATTATCGTAAGCCATATGGTGTCGCCCGATGCCCTGTCGGCCATCACGTTGTTCCTTCCTATGAATCTTGTCATCACGGCTTTTACCACCTTGCTGGGAATCGGTGCCTGCATCATCGCGACAAAGGCCATTGGCAGGCGTGACAAGGATGTCGTGAATGGCATTCTCTCAACGGCCCTGCTGTCGATCCTGGCAGTTGGGGCATGTTTTGCCGTTGCAGGCTTCGTTTTCGGCGATAAGATAGCCTTGCTGCTCACACAGGACGAGCATTTATATCCGCTGCTGGTACCCTATCTGAGTGTGATGACGGGTTGTGCGGTGGCCATGATGCTCAACACGTTTTTCAACGAGTGTGTTGAAATCGACGGATTCCCCAAGAAGGTGACGAAGTCAATGGCCATCATCGGCGTAACAAACATCTTGTTCGATTTTGTGCTGGTTTACTTCTTGGGCATCGTGGGTTCGGCCATTGCCACCATAATTGCCTACGTCTGCGGCATCTCATACCTGTGTAGTCATTTGTTTGGTAAACACTCGGGCATCCATTTCCAACTGGCACCGTCAGGCCTCGTCAGGTATCTTGGACCTAACCTGTTACAAGGTATCCCGATGCTCATCAGCAATGTCGTACTCACCTTCATGTTCTATGCCATGAATAATATGGTTCAGAGCAACCTGGGACACAACGGCATGTTTGTCATGTCGGTATGTATGAATATCTTTATGATCGGGTTGATGCTGGGTAATGGCTTTGGAGGCACCATCACAGCGCTGGGCGGATTCCTGTTCGGACAGCGCGACTATGTGGGCGTGAGATTTCTGGTGAATAGATGTCTGCTGTCGATTCTGGCCGTCACCCTGACATTTACCTTGTTTGTGGAGGTGGCGCCTGGCGTGGTGACACGTCTGTTTGGAGCCAACACGCCTGAGTTGGAGCAGCTCGCAAATTCAGGCATACGGGTGTTCATCGTTTGTCTGGCGCCCTTCTGTCTGGTGATTACGATGGCTAACCACTACCAGATGATAGGCAAGATTGTCCTATCGCCCATTCTGATATTGTTGATTCCGGTATTTCTGCTGACGATGATGAAGTTGTTTAGCACTTGGGATCCGTCACCAGACGCCACTGCTCACACTCCTTTGCTGTGGTATGCATTCCCGGTGAGCGGAGGACTCGCGTTTGTGGGCACCTTCCTGATATCGGAGGTAATCCGCTTTAAAGAGCGTTCCACGCTGATGACCCACCTGACACTACTGCCGCTTACCAACAGCGACCGACTGTACGAGACTTCGCTTCGGAACGAAAAGTCGTCTTTCATACAGTTCATGGAGAGCATGCCAGATGTTTTATCACAGTTCGATTTAGGCAAGGATCAGCAGATCAGGATCAGCAATAGCGTGGAAGAAGCCCTCCTGAATACCATCCAACATTCAGGTATTGAGGGTAACGGCCATTATTCCGATGTGCGTTTCGTGCAAAACAAGGATTCGTTTACTGTTTCCATGAAGTACGAAGGCCGCCCTTTCAACCCTCTGACTATCGATGAAGAAAAGAAAAAGATTGGTATGAAAATCATATTCGGCCGCTGCGATGAGGTCGACTATAAATATATGTATGGACAGAACATGATGTATCTAATCTGGAACAATCAAAATAATTAAAAAGTTAATAACGATGAAGACTTATCCCTTACTCCAATCACAACTCGGCATATTCTTAGAGTGGCTCCAAATGCCGTCGATGACAAAATATAATCTGCCTACGCTTACACCTTTTCCAAAGTCGATAACAGTCAAGAGAATCGAGCAGATGTTAAGACGTATCATCGATGCCCGTCCTGAGTTGCATACACGCTTTATGCTCGATGAGGATGGAAATCCTCGGCAATATTGTGACCATAGTATGGAAATACCCATTCTTATTCACAAAATGAGTGAGGAGGAGGCAAAAGACTATATAGACAATCGCTTTGTACGTCCCTATGATCCGCTGGGCAACCAACCACTTTGCAGAATGGAGATTATCGATGCTCCAAAGTACAACTACATGCTGTTAGAGATTCACCATACAATAGGTGACGGTCTTACCCTTTCTCCCAACCTGACCATCAAGGACATCCCAGCCGCCTACTATGGTAATAAGCTCGAGGAGATCAACTACGATATGTACCAATATGCCGAAGACGAAGAGGCTACGATTGGCTCCGAACAGTATCAGCGTGCAGCCGACTACTACCGAGAGAAATTTGCAGGCTTGGACTTTGCAAATCTCACGGAAAGCAATGCCGATGCATGGGGTAATTCTATCCGCGAGTCGGCTTACATCCCTGTGCAACAGGTTGACGACTGGTGCAAAGAACACGGTACAAGCAGTAATCTGCTGTTTATGGCTGCTTTTAGCCTTGTAGTGTCGAGACTGACACGCGAACAGCGGGTAGCCTACCACGCCCTTAACCATGGCCGCATGGACAAGCGACTGATGAACGCTTACGGAATGTTCGTCCACTCAGTGCCCATTCTGGCAGACGTTGACTCGAAGCAACCTGTCATTGACTTTATTAAAGGATTCCGTAGAGAGTTAATGTCGACAATTCGCTACGGTGTGTACCCCTTCAACCACTTCTGTCGTGACCTGAAGATGACGCCCAACATCTCGTTCGGTTTCCAAGGAGTGTCCATGCAAGAATTCGTTGAACTAGACGGTCTGCACATCCAGAGCCGACAGTTGCCAAAAGGATTGTCTGACGAGCCCTTGGCATGTATCATTTATCTTAAGGAAGGAAACTACGAGATACGACTCGACGCCAGCGATGCTCAGAACAGCCGTGAGCGTCTTCGGATGCTAGCCAACGCCATTCAGGCAGCCACACTTTCTATGATGCAACAGGCCGATGAGCTGATTGGTGACATCAGCATCATCGGTGAAAAAGAGAAGGAGGACATCATGGAAGTCTCTGCCGGCAAACAATTGGAAGTAGACATCACCAAGACATTTGCACAAGTATTTGAGGAGCGCGCCAAGTTGGTGCCTAACAATATAGCCGTGGCCGACAAGAACAGCAGCCTGACCTACTTTGAACTATCACGACGCTCGAACATACTGGCTCACCAGCTCGTCAAGTCAGGCGTCCAGCCTAACGACTTCGTTTGTGTTATGTTAGACCGTTTCAAAGAGTTTCCACTGTCGGTACTTGCCATCCATAAAGCCGGTGCTGCCTATACACCTATGGACTTTGAGTATCCTAACGAGCGTTTGCAGTACATGCTCGAAAATTCGGAGTCGAAGGTACTCATCACCAGCCATGCGGTATTGGAAACCAAGAAGGCTGAGGGTGATTTCGAAACTAACAATGTACAGATAATCTTCATCGAGGACATAGATTTCAGCGTAGAAGCCAAGCCCATCAACCTGACCACCCCCGACAACCTGGCCTATATGATCTATACGTCAGGTTCAACGGGCAAACCGAAGGGAGCTATGCTTCACCAGGCCGGTCTGTGGAACTTCATCAACGTTGTTATCGATATGGAGAAGTTGACGGCAGCAGACCGTATCGAGGGACATCGTTCCTTCTCCTTCGATGCCCATATTGAGGACATGTATGCCATTCTGACACTGGGCGGCTCATTCCACATCATGCCGACGGATATCCGCAAGGACCTGGCAGCCATACGCGACTTTCTTTTCGAGCACCAGATTACTGGTGGTGGATATTCAACAGCCATCGCAGCCCTGCTGCTCAATACCTATGACGACCTGCCCGTACGTTTCATCACGGCAGGTGGTGAAAAGCTGGATGGTGTCTACAGTGACCACATAGAAATCATCAATGTGTACGGACCGACCGAATGTACGGACGACACCTCTTACTACAGCATTGCTCCAGGCGAACGTGTGGAGAATATCCCCATTGGCAAGCCAGTGGCTAACACTTGGAACTTCATTGTCGACGACTCTGGCCATCTGGTTCCTCGTGGGATGATGGGCGAATTGTGCATTGCAGGCATTCAGGTTGGCCGCGGTTACTGGCGTCTACCCGAACGCACGGCACAGTCATTTGTTGACTGTCCCTTCATCAAAAAAGACCGCTGGGGACGCAAGGTTCGCATGTATCATACCGGAGATCTCTGCCGTTGGAATGAGCAGGGAGATTTGGAATACATGGGCCGTATTGACTTCCAGGTAAAACTGCGTGGTTTCCGCATTGAGTTAGGTGAGATAGAGAGTAAGGTATTGCAATTGGAAGGCATCCTGCAGGCGGCAGCTGAGGTGAAGAAGGTGATGGGAACTGAACACCTTATTCTATATTATACACTGACAGAAGGCGCAGAAGTTACTGACGACAGCATCCGTCAGGCGCTCGAGGAGTCATCATTGGCAGATTACATGGTGCCCGACACCTATATGAAACTTGACGTGATGCCCATTACGCCGAATGGTAAGATTAACCGCAAGCAGCTTCCTCTGCCTGAGATTAAGAGCGACACGGAATATGTAGAACCAGAGGGAGCTACAGAAAAAGCCATTGCTGAAGGCTTCGCCTCTGTACTTGGACTCTCAATCCCTGTCGGTGCACTTGACAGTTTCTATGCACTGGGCGGTGATTCCATCAAGTCTATCCGTCTGGTATCTCTACTGAGAAAGGAAGGCATAAGCCTACAGGTTCCACAAATCATGAAACTCAAGACTGTGCGGGCTATTGCTGCTGCAGCTAGTGACAACGACCTGCCACAAGTGAGTCAGGAGGCATGGAGCGGAACGTTGCCCAACAGTGCCATCGTACAGTATTTCTTTGATCTTGAGTTACCAAAGCCAGAACACTTTAATCAAGCGGTCATGCTTTGTGCCCAGACATCTGTTGATGAGGAAGATCTGAGACAGAGTCTGCAAGCACTCGTCATACACCATGACATGTTGCGTGCAGTAGTAGCCAATGGACAGCTTGAGATTAGAACAACAGATGCCGAGAACTTGTATGCCATGAAAGTATACGACTTCCGTGGCCATGCTGATGCCCGGCAGAAGGTTGAACAGGCAGCCAACGAGTTGAACGCCTCAATCAACCTGCAAGAAGGTCCCATCTTCAAGACTGCCCTCATGCACTGTGACAGAAACGACTATCTGCTGCTTGTGGCTCACCATTTGGTGGTTGACGGCGTATCGTGGCGAATCATTGCCGAAGACCTTAATACCGTCTATCAGCAGGCTCTCCACGGCACTCCTATAGAGCTTGCTGCCAAGACACATTCCTATAAGGACTATGTTGAGGGCTTAAACCATTATAAGGACAGCTATATTCTTAAGAAAGAGACAGAGTACTGGGATGAGGTGAGAAAACAAATGCAGACGATGCCGATGTCAAACGGCTGTGACTACAGTCGCACGTTTGAAAGCCTGGACATTAGTCTGGACAACGCAAAGACGCATCAGCTGCTGACTGAGACCTCACGCGCGTTCAATACGGAAATCAATGACCTGCTACTGACTGCTTTGGGACGTGCCTACCAGCAACAATCAGGCCGTGACATGCTGAGCATACAGCTCGAAGGCCATGGTCGCGAACCCATTGGTGAACCACTGTTCATCGACCGTACCGTAGGCTGGTTTACGAGTATCTTCCCTGTTGTCCTCACCCAACTGGGCGGTGATTTAAGCCATGACCTTCGCCACGTAAAGGAAACTCTCCGTCATATCCCTAACAAAGGACTTGGCTACGGGCAGTTATATGGAATGGATATCCTTATGCAGCCATTGGTATGCTTCAACTACTTAGGCGAGTTTGGTAACGAAGCAACGAAAGACATCACATTTGTGCCTACTTCCGACCTAGGTGCAGGACAGATGGTGGCAACAGAAAACACTTATGGTCCAGGACTGACAATTGATGCTATGGTAAACAATGGCACTCTACAGGTTCACTTTAAATACGATACCGACATCTGGGGATCCGATAAGGCTCAAGACCTTGCCAATGCCTTTGTCTGTCAACTGAACGACATCATCAACCTAACCACATCGTGCGAGCAGGCCATGCCAACGGCATCAGACCTCGGAGAACTTGAATGGAACGATGAGGAATTCACTCAGATTTATCAGGAGTTTGAAGCACGTGGTGAACATCTAAGTCGTATCTACCCCCTGACTCCTATGCAGGAAGGCATGGTACTGAAGGCTGTCCTTGAACCTGAATCGGTAGCCTACCGCCTCGTATTCGCAGTGGAGATGAATATGTTACCCTCAGAGCAGCAATTACGAAGTGCTCTTGACAGTCTAGCAGAACGACACGAGGTATTACGTACGTCCGTCATCTATCGGGGTGTACACGAATATCGTCAGGCCATTGTAAACGGACGTCAGTTGGGACTCACAATGATGGATATATCAGGGGAGGACGATAAGGATAAAGCTATAGCAGACATCCGCAAGAATTTGCTTAACAGCGCTTTCGACTTGCAATCCAAGCCGCTTTTCAATATGGTTTGTCTGAAGACTAGTGACACATCTTGCACACTGCTTTTGGTATTCCACCACATTATTGAAGACGGTTGGTGTCTACCTATTATACAAAAAGACTTCTTTAACATGCTGGCTGACGAAATAGCAGGGAAGTTGTCAAAAGTTGAATCTACCGGAACAGGACGTTACGAAAACTACGTCCGTAATATCCGTTCAAAAGATAATACGGCCTCATTAGCCTATTGGAGTAATCTCCTCGAAGGCTACGAAGCCCAAGCCGTTATCCCGTCGTTTGGTACTGTCAAAGAAGAATACCAGACGAAGGAAGACTCACTGATTACAGAACTGTCGCTTGACGAGCAGCATGCACTTAACAACCTGTGCCAAGCAACCCAGACAACCCCCAATACCGTGGTTGAATTGGCATGGGGTCTACTCCTACAAAGATATAACCACGTAAATGATGCGGTATTTGCCAAAATTGTATCAGGACGTGACAATACTAACGAGGATGTCAGCGATGTTATAGGTATATTTATTAATACTGTACCTGTACGTATTAAAATAGAAAATGACGATACGGTGCTCGATGCTTTACAGCGTGTTCAAGCACAAGCTGTCGAGACCAATAAGCACGACTACCTCTCCATGAGTGAGGTGCAACAGCAAAGCGAATTAGGAACAGAGCTCTATCAATCCACGGTAGTGTTTGAAAACTATCCGTCAGAAGAGGCTCCTGCACAGTCATGGCCTTTTGTTGTCAAACCAGTTATCACGAAGGAAGAGAACTTCGATGACATCAGCTTAACAGTCTTTATCGGTGAGGACGGACGGATGGCTCTGCAGTTGCAATTCAACAATCAGAAGTATTCTGAACAACTCGCCAAGGACACGCTTCATACACTCCACCAGTTGGTTCGTGGTATTATAGCAAATGCCGACGAGAAGATTGCCAACCTGATGCTTCTTGACAAAGAAACAGAGAAGGACGTCCTGAAACTCTCTGCTGGAGAACGTAAGAAGTTTAATCTGAGCAAGACCTTCATAGAGTCGTTCATTGAGAACGCCAAGGCCACACCGGAAGCCATCGCCGTAGTGGACAGCACAAGCCACTATACATACGGCGAACTCGACCAGCATAGTAACGCGCTTGCACATAGACTCATTGCCGAAGGTGTCAAACCTAACACTTTTGTATGCGTGCTCATGGAACGCCGGAAAGAGTTTGTGCTGGCTGTACATGCCATTCACAAAGTGGGCGCAGCTTATTCTCCGTTAGATGTGGACTATCCTGTGAATCGCCTACAGTACATGCTTGAGAACAGTGAGTCGAAGGTTCTTCTCACTTCAAGAGACGTGTTGGCTGAAAAGCATGCTAACGGACTGACGATAGACAGGAACAAGGTTAAGGTAATCTTACTCGACGAAATAGATCTCAATAGCCAGACAGAACCCGTCTGCCTGACGACACCAGACAATCTTGCCTATATGATTTATACGTCGGGATCAACAGGAAAGCCCAAGGGAGTAATGCTCCACCAACGTGGACTGATGAACCTCATCTGCACCCACATGGAGACTTTGCAATTAACGGCCTCCGACCGTATTGCCAGCCACCGTTCATTCTCATTCGACGCACATGTCGATGACCTCTTTCCCATCCTATTCGCAGGGGGCGAACTTCACATCATGCCTTCGGACATCCGCAAGGATCTTGGCGCAATCCAGAAGTTCCTGGTTGACCATAAGATTACTGGTTTCGGTGGCACCACGTCACTAATGATGCTCCTTATTAACGACTATGAGCTGCCTCTGCGGTTCATTACTGCCGGAGGCGAAAAGCTGTCGGGTGTGAAGAGTGACAAGATGCACATCGTCAATCTCTATGGACCTACAGAGTGTACCAACGACTCCACACTATTCGTTATTAATCCGGGAGATGAGTATGAAAACATTCCCATAGGACGCCCCTTGCCAAATACGAACAGCTATATCACAGACCAGTTCGGGAACCTGCTCCCACAAGGCATTCCTGGCGAACTCTGCATCTCCGGAGTACAAGTAGGTTATGGCTATTGGCACTTACCAGAGCAGACAGAAAAGGTATTCGTAGACAATCCGTTCGGAGAAGGCACGCTCTATCATACCGGCGATTTGGCCAGATACAACGAAGACGGACAGATAGAGTACCTCGGACGTATTGACGGACAGGTAAAACTCCGCGGTTTCCGCATTGAACTCGGAGAGATTGAAGCCAATGCCATGCAGCACCCCGCTGTACGTCAGGCAGCAGCTCTCGTCAAGGAAGTTAATGAGAGCAGACATCTTGTGCTTTACTACACCCAAGAAGAAGGAAAACAGATAAGCCACACCGAACTGGCTGCTCATTTGGATGCTACTTCACTGGCAAAATATATGATGCCGGAGATCTACATGCCACTTGACGCAATGCCTCTGCTCCCCAACGGAAAGATTAACCGCAAGGCTCTCCCGACACCGGAGGTGGAAAGCGGCGAAAATGTTGCGCCTGCCACTGAAACGGAAAAGCAACTCTATGAGATTGCTGTCGAACTCCTGAAGACAGACCAATTTGGCGTGACCACCAATCTCATATCTATTGGAATGACATCGCTGTCGGCTATGCGTTACTCTGCACAGCTCAGCCAGAAATACGGTCTAAAGATACCCACAAAGGATATTCTAGCTACCCCGTTCATTCGCAAACTGGCTAAGATACAGGAAGTTGCTGCTGACGCACAGCCCGAGGTCGACTACTCACTCCGTTCCACCTATCCGCTGACAGAGAACCAGCGAGGTGTCTATGTAGACTGGGACATGAACCGTGAAGCACTGCAGTATAATATACCATTTGTTGTAGACTTTACCGGAAAAGACGGCGAACAGCTAAAGAAGGCATTAGAAGCTGTGGTCGAAGCACATCCATACCTGAAAACTCGTCTTGTTAGAGAGAATGGTGATGTCAGACAACAACGGCGTGACGATGCTCCTGTGACGGTCTCTCTGACTAAACTGGACAAAGAACCGACGAAGGATTTCTTCCGCTCAAGACTTCTCCCGTTCAACCTGTTCACAGACGACCTCTATCGGTTCGAGATCTATCAGGCGCCTTATACCCTCTGGCTGTTTATGGATATTCACCATATCATTTATGATGGTGCTTCATCATTCGTTCTGATGCAGGACTTGAGACGTGCTTACAATGGTGAGAAGCTAGAGAAAGAAGAGTACACGGCCTTCGAACGTGCCTTGGACGAAGAGGCACTGAAAGGTACTTCCACATGGAAGGAGGCAGAAGCTTACTTTGACCAGTTGCTACCAGGGATTGAGATGGCTGTCTATCCTCATTCCGATGTAGTTACCGGTAGTGGTAATCAGGAGTTGAGTCTCACATTCGATGGCTCGGCTATCAGCGAGTTCTGTCAGAAATATGGAGTAACCGTCAGCAACTATTTCCTGACGGCTCTCATGCAGGTACTACACCGTACGACTCGTGAAGAGAGTATCTATATTACAAGTATTGACAACGGACGTACCGATGTCCGTATGATGAATATCATGGGTATGTTTGTCAAGACATTGCCTGTGGTTAGCAACTTCACAACTGAAGAAGCCTATAAGAAGTCAATGGCAGAAGCTGTTACTGATATGCAGAAGCAGTTTGTGGAGACACAAGGACGCAGCTTCTACCCATTCACCGAAATGGTTGAACGTCACGGCATCCGACCGGAAATCATGTATGCTTATCAAGGCAGTATTGATGATGCAGGCATGGAGAAAGAAGAAGCCATCCAACTGGACACCGTCAAAATGCCACTGTCGGTATCTATCTACCCTGAAGCAGACGGGAAATACACGATAGCATTGGAATATGATGGTGGACTGTATGGCGAAGCCGATATGCGTCAATTAGCGCAAAGCATTGCCAATTTCTCTGTCTCCGCAGCTTCAGCCAATTGTCTTGCAAACGTTTCACTGCTTAGCGCAGAGGAAGAGCATCATATAGCATTGCAGTCAACTGGCCAGCAACAGCAAATTGACCCCAACGAGACATTTGTTAGTATTTTCATGCAGCGAGCTGCAGAGAATCCTGATGCTCCTGCCGTTGTTGATGAGTTAGGACAGTACACTTACGGACAATTGAATGCCTTGACTGCTGCCGTAGCCAAGAAGTTGGTTGCCTTAGGTGTCAAGCCTTACAGTTTTGTCAGCATCATGCTGGGCTATCAGAAAGAATTCCTAGTCGCAGCCATCGCCGTGGAGAAAGCAGGCGGTGCCTATGTTCCATTGGACTATGACTACCCGAACGAACGTCTTCTCTACATGTTGGAGGATTCTGAAAGCCAAGTGCTCATCACTTCCCACGCAATTTTTATGGAGAAGAACGCTGATGGAGAATTTAAGGCCAAGAACATTTTCTTTATTGACGACTATATTCAAGGTATCACCATTGATAAAGTTGACACGACACTCAACCATGCGATACCTGACGGATTGGCTTATATGATCTACACTTCCGGTTCAACAGGAAAGCCAAAGGGAGTGATGATCTCTCATAAGGCTAAGGCGAACTTTGTGCAGTTCATTGCCCGTGAATGGAGACATACGTCAAAGAGTCGCATCTGCTGTCACTCTTCATTCTCGTTCGACGCCTCTATTGAAGACTTGTATCCTGTGCTCACAGTAGGTGGTACACTTTATACCGTCCCGCAGGATGCCCGTAAGGACCTCACACTGCTGCACGACTTTATTATCAACAACGGCATCACGGGTGGTTGCTATACCACACAGCTGGGACAGATGTTGCTACAGCTATTCCCGGACCTGCCGGTTGACTACCTTGTCGTAGGCGGCGAGAAGATGACTGTCAATCCAGACTGCAAGTGTCGTCTTATCAATACATACGGTCCTACCGAGTTCACCGTTGACGCAACATTCTTTGAATTGGAGAAAGGCAAGGAATACAAAAACATTCCTATCGGACGCCCGCTTTACAACCTTTCTGCTTATGTAGTAGATCCTTGTGGTCATCTGTTACCACAGGGTATGGCTGGTGAGCTCTGCATGGCAGGTCCTCAGATAGCCTCAGGTTACTGGAAGCGTGAAGACCTGACGGCAGAGAAATTTGCAAACATGACTATCGACGGCCAACAGGTTAAAGTCTATCACACTGGTGACCTGGTACGTTACAACGCTGATCAGCAGATTGAGTACATGGGGCGTATAGACAGTCAGGTTAAGCTCCGTGGATTCCGAATCGAGCTCGGTGAAATCGAGACACTCATAGGTAATTATGAAAGCATCCAAATGGAATCCGTACAAGTACGTGAGATTGGTGGCGTACAGCATTTGTGTGCTTATTACACCGCTGATAAGGAGATTGACAAGGAGGCACTCCGTAATTACCTAGCCGAACAACTGACAGACTATATGGTTCCAACTGCCTACATACAGCTGGACGAGATGCCACTAACGCCGAACGGAAAAGTTAACACCAAGGTTCTGCCTAACCCAAGCGTTGGCGTAGAAGAATTTGTCAGTCCGGAGTCCCCAACGGAGGAAAAGCTGTTCAAGATGGCATCGGAGACTCTGAAACACGATCAATTTGGTGTTACCACCAATCTGATCACAATGGGTCTAACCTCGCTGTCAGCCATGCGCTTTACAGTGGCCATCCACATTGAGTTTGGTGTTGAAATCACTGTCAAGGATGTACTGCAGAACCCTGTCATTCGTGACATCGCAACAATTATTGATGGTAAGAAAGGCCAGACGGAGACTCCAATGGCCGATAATACCTCTCAGCTCTCACCTTTCACATCTCACCTCTATTATTACCCCATTACCGAGAACCAACGTGGTGTATTCTTCGACTGGGAGATGAACCGTGACACCACACAATATAACGTGCCAGAGGTGCATGTAATGAAGGGGGGCAACGCAGAGAAGCTACATGAAGCATTGGTCAAAGTGATTGATGCACACCCGTATTTGAAGACGCGTTTCGTCCAACATGAGGGTGACATCATGCAGATACGCCGTGACGAAGAGCCTGCAGAGATACTAATGGAAGCACTGGCGGAAAAACCTGACACCGCTTTCTTCCAGAGCCGTATTCGTCCGTTTGACTTGTACCGTGACACACTGTATCGACTGGAGATATACACCTATGGTGGTGATGTGTACCTATTCATTGACATACACCATAGCATCTACGATGGTGCTTCCTCTTTGGTTCTCCTATCAGACATTGACAAGGCCTACCATGATGAAGAAGTGAAGTCGGAGTCTTACACAGCATTCGACTTTGCTCTTGATGAACTACGGTTGACGAAGTCTGAGAAGTACACTGAAGCAGAGAACTACTTCAAAGGACTGCTCGACGGTCTTACTACTGCCGTTTATCCGCACTCTAAGGAGTTGAATGGTGTGGCTGAAGGTAACGAAGGACACTTGTCACTAACTGTCAGTGGACAAGACATTACCATGTTCTGCCAACAGGAGGCCCTGACACCTAATTCCTATTTCCTAACCGTATTGATGCATGTGTTACATTCAGTAACACGAGAAGACGATATCACGATAACTACCATCAACAACGGTCGTGCCGATGTAAGGATGATGGAGATCATGGGTATGTTCGTCAAGACCTTACCAGTGGTCAGTACCTCTGCCGACGGTTTGCAGAGCATAGCTACAGTTGCCAAGAAAATACAGAATCAGGTACTTGAGACACAATCACGTGATTTCTATCCATTCACAAAGATGGTGGAGCTTTACGACCTGCGTCCGGAAATAATGTTTGTCTATCAGCCTTCGGGTGGTGAAGAGAATGAAAACGATGCAATAAATCTCACACTCAACCAGTCGAAACTGCCGCTCACCATCAAGGTTACTCCTAATGGGAAAGACGAATACGATATGGAACTGGAATATGACAATAGTCTCTATTCCAAGAAGGACATGGAACGCTTGGGGGCCATGCTGAAACAAGTTTCAGAACAAGCCCTGACTGCAACAAAACTCTCAGAAGTGTCTCTTCTGTCACCTGATGAAGAGAAGGCAATGACTGACTTCTGCAAGGGTAAGCATTTAGATGTGGACATCAACAAGACCTTCATCCAATTGTTTACCGAAACAGCCCAACGCATACCTGACAAGCTGGCTGTTGCAGATGAGAACAGTCAATTCACATACCGTGAACTCAGCAAGAAGTCAGATGCACTAGCACATTGTCTTATTGAGAATGGTGTATGTCCTGACGACTTCGTCTGCGTCATGCTGGAACGCTGCAAGGAGTTTATTCTCTGTGTGCATGCTATCCATAAGGCTGCTGCCGCATACGCTCCTTTGGATATTGACTATCCATCAGACCGTCTGCAGTACATGATTGAAGATTGTCAGGCCAAGGTTCTGCTTACGACCCATGCAGTGTTCGAGAACAAGTGCAGCGCTGACAACATTGAAATTGATGAAAGCCACACAAAGATTATCTTTATCGATGACCTTCAGCTTGATGTCGATTGCGAACCCATCTGCCTTGCCAAACCAGAGAACTTGGCATACATGATCTACACATCGGGCTCTACGGGCAAGCCTAAAGGCACTATGCTGCATCAAGCCGGACTCATGAATTGTGTAGAGGTGGTTGCCGACGAGCGAAGCATCACTGAAAACGACAGAGTGGGTGTATTCTACGCTTTTTCATTCGATGCGCATGTCGTATCTATCTATCCTGTTCTCTTACGGGGAGGCAGTCTCTTTATTATGCCATCTTCAATCAGAAAGGATATGGAGATGACTGTGGAATTCATACGAGAGAACAAGATTACTGAAGTGGGATTCCCCACAGCCATCGGCTCATTAATCGTACTGAACTACCCAGAGTTGCCATTGCGCCTCATTTCCATGGGTGGTGAGCGTATGGATGGACTGTACAGCGACAAATACACCATTGTCAATGCCTATGGTCCTACGGAGTGTACTTGTGAAGTAACATACTTCATTGTGGAGCCCGGTCATCACTACGATACCATTCCTATCGGTCGTCCTACGGCCAACAACTGGGGCTTTGTTACTGACAAGTATGGACGACTACTGCCAGTAGGTATTGCCGGTGAGTTCTGCTTTGCAGGTATACAGATTGGACGTGGCTATTGGAATCTTCCAGAGAAAACGGCTGAGGTATTCGGCGATTGTCCGTTTGTTTCCGAAGATCATTGGGGCAGAAAAGTGCGTATGTACCACACTGGAGATATGGTACGCTATCGCGAGGATGGTGAACTGGAGTTCATCGGACGTATCGACAATCAGGTGAAGCTACGTGGTTTCCGCATCGAGCTGGGTGAGATTGAGAACCGGTCAATGCTGTTTGATGGCATCAAGCAGGTTGCCGTCATGGTGAAGAAAGTAAACGGTGCAGAACACCTCTGCCTCTACTACACAGAAACGAAAGAGGTGGATGTGAGCTTGCTAAAGCAACACTTAAGTGAAAGTCTTGCTGAATATATGGTGCCCGATGCATACATGCGATTAGATGTCATGCCAATGACACCAAACGGCAAGATCAACCGTAAGGCACTGCCTTTACCTGTTATCAAGGCTGAGGAGATCGTAGCACCTGAAAATGAGATGGAGAAAGAGTTGCTGGACATTGCCTTTGACCTGCTCAAGAATGACCAGTTTGGTGTAACTACCAACTTGATTTCCATGGGCATCACATCGCTCTTGGCCATGAGATTCTCATCCATTGCAAAGCAGAAGCTGAATCTGCACTTACCTACAAAGGACATTCTACAGCATCCTACGGTTAGAGAATTGGCTGCACTGACAGGAACACTTCAGGAGCAACAAATCAGTTCATACGAGAAACGCGACTATTATCCACTGACGGAGAACCAACGTGGTGTCTACATTGACTGGGAGTTGAATCGTGGTACGACGCAGTACAACATTCCGTTTGTGAAAGAGTTCAGTGACATTTCGGCAGAGCAGCTACGCAATGCTCTCGTCGAGACCATTGAAGCTCACGCCTACATGAAGACACGTCTGACGCTACGCCATGATGATGTTGCTCAACTGCGCCGTGACGACGCGACCGTAACCGTGACGATAGAACAGACGGACTGCGAACCAGATACTCAGTTCTTCCAATCGCAGATTCGCCCCTTTGATTTATTCAATGATGACCTGTACCGTCTGAAAGTTTACCAGACACCTACCACCGTGTGGTTGTTTATGGACATGCACCACATTATCTTCGACGGAGGTTCTGGTCTGGTATTCCTAAGAGACTTGAATAGGGCTCTTAACGGCGAAACACTGGAGAAGGAACAATTCTCTGCCTTCGACCAAGCCCTCTATGAACAGTCGATGACAACATCTGTGCAGTACATGGAGGCTGAAGGCTACTTCGATGAGATGCTTGCTTCGGCTGAACTTGCCATTTATCCGCGTTCGACAAAGGATACAACTTCAGGAAATCAGGAATTGCAAGTTACTATTGAACGGCGGGATATTGAGTCATGGTGTCGCCAGAACAGTTTCACTGAGAGCAACTTCTTTATGACCGTTCTGCTACAGGTACTGCATCGAACAACCCGTGAAGAGCAGTTGTACATTACGACCATAGATAATGGACGTTCTGAAACAAACTTACTGGATTGTGTCGGAATGTTCGTAAAGACTCTGCCAGTAACAAGCACATGGGAGAAGCCACTGAAGGCAGAGAACATGTCGGCCGCAGTAAAAAAGACACAGGAGCAGTTCTTCAACACGAAGGCCAACAGTTTCTATCCCTTCACAAAGATGGTTGAACGCCACAACATCCGTCCGGAAATCATGTATGTTTACCAAGGCGGCTTAGAAGGTGGAAACAACCAAAGGAATGGCGATGCCATTACCTTGGCCCTTGATACGGCAAAGTTGCCCATCACGATGACGGTCTACCCGACTGGCACAGACAACTATGCGCTGGTACTGGAATATGACGGCTCTCTATATAATCAGAAAGACATGAGCCGCCTTGCATCTGCACTGCGTACATTTGCAATGCGGAGCATCGAGACAGGTGATTTAAATGCCATCTCCCTGCTTGATGATGAGGCAACTGCAGAAGTGCTCGTACTGTCAAAAGGCAAAGATCTTAAGGTTGATATCTCCAAGACGTTCGCCAATCTGTTCACGGAGCAGGCATGCCGGACGCCAAATGCTCCTGCTGTGGTTGACAAGGAAAGTCAGTTGACATACGCTGTCATGGACAGCTATTCAAACCTGATAGCTCATAAACTTGTTGAGATAGGCATCAAACCCAACGACTTCGTTTGCATTTTACTTGACCGAATGAAAGAATTCCCACTTTCTGTCTTAGGTATTCATAAGGCAGGTGCGGCCTATACTCCATTAGACTTTGAGTATCCAAATGACCGTCTGCTTTACATGTTGGAGAACTCTGAAGCAAAGGTTATGATTACAACCCATGCGGTGTTGGAAGCTAAGAAGACAGAAGGCGAGTTCAATGTCGGCAATGTTACGATCTTCTATATTGACGACTTCATGAACAGCGATGATGTACAGGGCTTAACGAAGAAAAAAGTCAAGCCTATTGACCTTTCATCGCCAGATGGACTTGCGTACATGATCTACACGTCAGGTTCTACAGGAAAGCCTAAGGGCGCTATGCTTCATCAGGCCGGTTTGAGAAACTTTATCTCTGTGGTTATCGACATGGAGAAGCTCACAGCCGATGACAGAATCAGCGGTCACCGTTCATTCTCGTTCGATGCTCATATTGAGGACATGTATCCTATATTGACGTTAGGTGGCTCGTTCCATATCATGTCAACAGAAATTCGTAAAGACCTGGGGGCAATTCGAGACTTCCTGTTCAAGCACAAGATTACTGGTGGCGGTTATTCTACGGCCATTACCTGTCTGCTGCTGAACACATTCGATGATCTGCCCATTCGCTTCATTACCGGTGGTGGTGAGAAGATGGCTGGTGTTTACAGTGACCACATCGAAATTATCAACGTCTACGGTCCGACCGAGTGTACTGACGATACATCGTATTATGCTATCGCTCCTGGTCAGCATATCGAGGAGATTCCTATCGGTAAATCTGTAGCCAACAACTGGAACTTCATTATCGACGATGCCGGACAGTTGCTGCCACAGGGCGTTGCAGGAGAACTGTGCTTCGCTGGTATTCAGGTGGGACGCGGTTACTGGCGTCTACCCGAACGTACCGCTCAGTCGTTCGTTGATTGTCCATTCGTTTCTGAGGATCAGTGGGGTCGCAAGGTTCGTATGTACCATACCGGCGACCTGTGCAGATGGAATGAAGACGGTGAGTTAGAATACATCAGCCGTATTGATACTCAGGTTAAGCTTCGCGGATACCGTATAGAACTGGGAGAAATCGAGAAGTGTGCCAAGGCATTCGAGGGTATGATATCCGTCGTTGCCGATGTCAAGACCGTAAACGGCACACAGCACTTGTGTCTATACTACACCGCTGACCGCGATATCGATACCGAAGCACTACGCGAGAACATGTCACAGACATTGACAGACTATATGGTTCCTGAAACATTTGTCAAGATGGAATCCATGCCAATGACTCCCAATGGCAAGATCGACCGTAAGAAACTCCCCATTCCCGATATCAAACAGGAAACGGAAGGCATACCACCATCAACGAAGCGTGAACAGAAACTCTTCGACATTGTCAAGGAACTGCTTGGACACGAAGACTTCGGTGTGACCGATAACCTGATGAGACTTGGCATGACATCGTTATTGGTTATACGAATGGTAGCCAAAGCATGCACCGAGGGTATCCTTATTAAGGTCGACGACTTCATGAGGACCAAGTCCATTCGCGCCGTATTGGCTTTGAATCAGCAACTGATGGCATGGCACAAAGAGCCTGATGCAACTAAGCCTGTGGCCGTTCTTGTACAGGGTGAGACGCGCTATAACGACCTGATTCCTTACATGGAGAAGCTTGAAGAACGTTACAACGTGTTGACTGTTGAGGCCATCACCACTCATTTCGAGTATCTCTTCAAGGAAGACAATATTAACGAGGCCATAGAATTCTATTACACGCTACTCGACGTCAAGCTGTTAGAAGCTGGAATCAACAAGGTTGAGCTGTTTACGGGTCATTGTTTTGGCGCCGACCTTTCTTACAGGTTGGCAGTTCGCTGGCAACAGGATTATCCCGACCAGAAGCCTAATGTTTGTATGCTCGACTCGTTCTGGGTAGACCAGAACCGCCAATTGAAGCGTCCGCAGCTTGACCTTACCCTCAGCCTGCTCCCAGAGAGCATGCAGAAGGAAATAGGTGTTATGAGCAATGAACAGGACGAGATCCTTGACATGTACAGCCGTCTGAACTGCCAAGGTAACCCCGCTCCACTTCTTGGTAAAGTTATTCTGATCAGTGCCGCCCAAAAGGAGAATATTTTGGCAGATCTGTCTAAGAAACTGAGGATTTCTGAAGAACAGATATTGTCAATGCTCCAGATGGATAGTGATCAATTAAGGAAAGCCATCATTCCGCAACGTGAGTTAGACAATGTGGCACTATGGAAGCAGTTCCGTAGCGATCTTCTCTGGCAGAAGGCCGACGGCGACCACATGAGCATGTTGAGCGAGGCGTGTGTGGCATCGTATATTCAGTTTGTATTTGATAACATTCAATAATATGATTGACCTGAAAGGAATTCATAAGACCTATCCTGGAGCCCAGCCCCTTCACGTGCTGAAGGGGGTGGATCTCCATATCGATGAAGGAGAACTGGTCAGTATCATGGGCCCTTCCGGCTCAGGCAAGTCTACCATGCTCAATGTGATGGGAATCCTGGACGACTACGATGAAGGGGAGTACCATCTGGCAGGTAACCTGATCAAGGATATTACAGAGCGACAAGGATGCCGCTACCGTAATCAGCTCATTGGCTTCATTTTCCAGTCGTTCAACCTGATCAACTTCAAGAACGCCATGGAGAATGTTGCCCTGCCACTCTATTATCGTGGCGTGGGACGAAAAGAGCGTAACGATATGGCTATGGAGTATTTGGATAAAGTAGGGCTAGCTGGGCACTGGGACCACTTGCCCATGCAATTGTCTGGTGGCCAGCGCCAACGCGTGGCCATTGCCCGTGCGCTTATATCTCACCCGAAGATTATTCTTGCCGATGAGCCAACGGGCGCACTCGATTCGAAGACCACCCAGGAGGTGATGGATATGCTTCGTGATGTGAATAGGAAGAACGGACAAACGGTGATTATCGTCACGCATGAACAGGACATTGCCGACCAGACCGATCGTCGTATCTTCTTCAAGGACGGCGTTATCGCAAGAGACGAGCGTGGACCTGTGAAAAGTGAATAGTGTAAGTTACTCATGAGAGATATTTTGTCAGAGGTGTTTACCTCTATGAAGAGCAACAAGATGAGAATTGCCTTAACCGGCTTTTCCATTGGATGGGGACTTTTTATCCTCATCGTTCTCTTGGGTGCAGGTAATGGTCTGCTCAAGGGCATGATGTCAAATTTTTCCAATTCAACAGACAATATATATACCATCATACCAGGCACGACTTCGATGGTATATAAAGGACAGCCCAAGAACAAAGCGATCTTTTTCACCCCTGACGATACGATCAAAATAAGGAAAGCCTTTCCTGAACACGTTGCCTATATTAAATACACACTCAGCGATACTACAAGCATTTCGAGTGGAAAGATCAAGACTGCAGCTTCTATTGAGGGTCAACAGACGGGGTTCGAGCGAATAGAGCATATTAAGATTACTCATGGTCGAAGCATTAATCAGTGGGACATTGATTCCAACCGAAAGGTATGTGTTATGTCGTCGAGTCTTACTGATATCATATTCCCAGAAGAAAAGCAGCTCATTGGCAAACAAGTAACTATCGGTAGTATCAGTTTCCTGGTAGTGGGCATCTATGAGCCCAATGTCGACATCGGAGGTACACTTCGTACAGTATATACCCCATACACAACGGCACTGCACACCTTCTGTCCGGAAAACCATCTGAGTAAAATCAGCATCATGACGAGGAATCTGGATGACTTGGAATCAAACCGCACTTTCGAGTCTAACCTTCGTAAGCAATTAGCCAGGCAGAAAGACTACCATCTTGAAGACCTGTCAGCAATAAGTCTGAAGTCTGACTATGAGAACTATCTTGACATCATGACCATTCTGAAAGGAATCTATCTGTTTATTGTAATCATTGGTTTGGCAACAATGGTATCAGGCGTCGTAGGCGTTAGTAACATCATGATGATTACCGTGAAGGAGCGTACCCGTGAACTGGGTGTAAGAAAGGCCATGGGCGCATCAAACGAACACATCGTGGCACTGGTACTTGTCGAGTCGGTCATTATCACTCTGATTTTCGGCTACGTGGGTTTGCTCTTTGGCATTGGTCTAACCCAACTGCTTTCCGCTGTTCTGGCAGCTTTTGGCGGATCGGCTATATTCGGTGCTCCAACTGTAGGACTGGGTATTATCTTTGCGGCCAATGTCGTGATGCTGCTTGCAGGCATAATTGCCGGATATGTGCCAGCCAAGAAAGCTATCAATTGCAAACTAGTAGACGCGCTAGCGGCATAGATATGGTTAAAAATGAAAAAAGAGAATAATAGATATAAAGATGTTTGATAAGGATTTTTGGTCAGAGATATGGGATACCGTGCTAAGCCAGAAATGGCGTAGTCTGATGACTGCCTTCGGAGTATTTTGGGGCATCTTCATGCTGGTAATACTTATCGGTGCAGGAATGGGATTAAACAACGGTCTTGTAGGAAAGATGATGGAACTGCCAACCAACAGTATTTTCCTAATACCCAGTGAAACGGGCATGTCCTATCAGGGCTTCAGTCAGGGACGATTGTGGAATCTCAACATGCGCGACACTATCATATTTAAGCGCGCCTTCCCTAAGGAGATTTCAAATATCACATTGATCGACTATGTACATCCAGGTTCTACACAACTCATCACTCATAACAACCGCAACGGAGAATACAAAGTTGTAGGAGTCATGCCGTCCTATCTTCACAACATTCCCCAGAAACTGATAGCGGGTCGCTTTATCAACGAAATCGACATTCAAGAATCAAGAAAAGTTTGTGTCATAGGAACTGAGGTACAAAAGAATTTCTTTCCCAACGAAGATCCTATCAACCGACCGATCACTATCGACAACGTAACATACACGATAGTCGGTGTTGTTAAAAATACCAATAGTATGATTATCATCGAGTTAGACCCAGCTGAAGGCATACAGCTGCCATTGACCACCGAGCAGCAGGTTTACAGTAAAGGCGACAAAATCGGACAGATGATTATCACGCTCCAAAAACAGTTCCCGGCATCCGATTATCAGGAAAAGTTACAGACACTGGTAAAATCACTCCATCAGATTCATCCTAAAGACCAGTCGGCACTGATTACGTTTAATTTGGCTAACATGCTCAATCAATACAGCTATCTTTTTATCGGCCTCAACATTCTTATTTGGATTGTGGGGTTGGGTACACTGCTAGCCGGTTTGATAGGTATCTCCAACATCATGCTTATCACAGTGAAGGAACGCACCCAGGAAATCGGTGTACGCAGGGCTTTGGGAGCTATGCCTGAAGTTATCATCCGACAAATCATGTGCGAAAGCTTGGTTCTTACCATCTCTGCCGGCATACTCGGACTGGGGATGGGCACCTATGCATTGAGTGCCCTGCGCAACGCACTCCCAGATGATGGATCATCGGTATTCACCAATCCCTACGTTCCGTTCCTGCCTGCCATTGCAGCCCTCGTCGTCCTCGTCCTCGGTGGCTTGTTCGCAGGCTGGCTACCTGCTAAACGGGCACTCGCCATCAAGGCCATTGAGGCACTGAGGGAAGAATAGGCTATAATCAAAATAAAAACGATAATAAATAAAATAATAACGATATGAAAAAGGTATTGAAAATTGCAGGATGGAGCCTTGTGGGGCTTTTCGTTGTTTACACGTTCTATTTCTTGTGGAAGCAGTCGCAGCCGGCACCAGTGGTCTACGAACTCATCGAGCCGCAACAGCGCGACATCTCCAAGATCACGACAGCCACGGGCAGTGTGGAAGCCCGCAACCAGGTAGAGGTTAAGCCGCTGGCAACGGGCGTCATCAGCCAACTGATGGTGCAACCGGGAAAAGTGGTCCGTATGGGCGACGTCATCGCCACCATCAAGATCATTCCCGACATGGCGCAACTCAATCAGGCTAAGGGGCAGGTGGAATCAGCGCGCATCACATTGAGCGAAGAGCAGCGCGAGTACGACCGCATCAAGACGCTCTACGACAAGGGGGTCGTGAGCCGGGAAGAGTTTGAGATGAAAGAGTCCAAGCTGGCTTCTGCCAAAGAGGGCCTCAAGGCCGCCCAGACGCAGGTGGAGGTCATCACCAAGGGTCAGTCCAGCCGCTCGGGCGATGTCAATATCACCAGTCTCCGCTCTACCATTAGTGGCGTGGTGCTCAATGTGCCTGTTAAGGTCGGCGCTTCCGTATCAGGAACCAGCGCATTTACTGAGGGCACTACCATAGCCAAGATTGCCGACATGGGCGACATCATCTTCCGCGGTTATATTGATGAGACCGAGGTGGCTAAACTACACTTGGGCATGGAGATGGAACTCACGCTTGGCTCTATGCAGGATGTCAAGATTCCCGCTACCCTCGACTACATCGCTCCAGAGGGTGAACTGCAGAACGGTGCCAAGATGTTCGAGTTGAAAGCCTCGGCCCATATTCCGAGCGATGTCAACATCCGTTCGGGATATAGTGCCAATGCCTGCATTGTCATTGCCAGGGAAGAGAACGTCCTCTCCTGCGAAGAGACCGCCGTCGAATTCGCCGATGGTAAGACTTATGTATATGTACTTACCTCCGCCCCCGAAGATGTTGATAACCAGAAGTGGGAGCGCCGCCCTGTTGAACTTGGCATTTCCGACGGTATCTATGTGGCTGTAAAGTCGGGCATCAAGAAGGAAGACAGACTTCGTGGCATTCAACGTTAAACTAATGACATTCATTCAATAACAGACCATACTTCAATGAAGACAAAGAACATCAGAACCCTGTCGCTTTGCACCCTGCTGACCATTGGCTTCTCCGTTGCCGATGCTCAACAGCCGTGGACACTCGACCAGTGTATTGAATATGCAACGACGCATAGTATCAACATCCAGCAAAGGGCACTACAGATACAGAAACGCCAGGTGAACCTCGAAACCAGTTCAAACGGATGGCTGCCAGAAGTCAGCGCACAATTGGGCGAGCAGTTCAGTTTCGGCAATTACAACTCCACTACAGGCTCCATGCAAAGCAATAGTACAGGAACCAACTATGATCTGGCCTACACCACGGGCGAGATTACAGCCAAGATGAACCTGTTCGACGGCTTTAAGGTCAAGAACCGGATGAAAGCCGACCGTTACAGCCTCCACGCAGCTACCGCTGACCTTGAGAAGGCCCGTAAGGACATCGGAATCCAGATTGCCGTGTACTTTATGGAGTGTCTGTGTAACAAGAGCCTGGTCGACGTAGCCAACTCACAACTGGCCGTCAGCCAACAATTACGTCAACGCGCTTCAATACTCGTTGACGAGGGTAAACGCCCACTCAGCGAACTGAAGGATATTGAGGCTACCGTAGCTGGCGACGAATACACCCTGACACAGGCCAAGGGCGAACTCACACTCGCCCTTAACGATCTTGTGCAGTTGCTCAACCTTCCCTCGGCCGAAGGTTTCGACGTGGCTCCCATCGACGTGACCACAGCCGGTCAGCCAGCAATGCCCGCTAACTACGACGATGTCGTCGAGAAGTGGCCATCCATCCTTTCGGCCAAGTCCTCCATCGAAGAGAAAAAGGCCCTCATCGAGGTCGCACGTTCCGACTACTATCCCACACTGTTCCTACAGGGTAGCTTGCGCACCTTCTACGTCAACATGTTCCATCAGAACTATGGATGGGGAGACTTTGGAAAGCAATACTTCAACAACAACTTAAACGAAGTTGTTGGCGTGCATCTCAGCATTCCCATCTTCAACCGATTCCAGACGCGCAGCAATATCCGCATGGCTAAGCTCGACGTCATGGACCAGCAGTTAGCACTCGACGATGCACGGCAGAACTTGCGCACGGAAATGCATAAAGCATACACCAATGCGGTTGTGGCACTTGATAAGATGACATCGGCACAGAAGGCCGTCGAGGCGGCAGCCGTTAGTGTCAGCTACGAGCAGGATAGATATGATGCCGGACGTGGCAGCGTATTCGACCTGCTTATAGCCCAGCAGAAGTACCTAAAGGCCCAGCAGGATGCCGTACAGAGCAAATACGAGTATCTCATTCGTCAACGCATACTTGATTTCTATCGTTAATCAAATCATATCAAACAAAGGGCTGGCATCATTTGGTGCCAGCCCGTTGTTCATTAGAAGCATTAATCTTCATCCAAGCTTGTCTTATTTGGCGATGAATTTCTTGCCGTCCTGGATGTAGAGGCCTTGAGCAGGCTGTGTAATCTTACGACCGGTCAGGTCATAGATGGCATCATCGCTTTCTGTAGAGGTATTAGCTGTATTGATACCAGTCGTGAAGCCGAAGTCGGCAGCACTCTGACCACCCCATGAGATCCATTTCTTGTCGTCTGTCTCCCACTTCCAGTTACCAGCAAAGTGATCGGTTTTGGATACGACGGTAAGAATCACTTCATCGCCAGATTCAAGGATGACTCGCTGCGGATCGTCGCTGTTACGCTCAAAACCGACTTTATCTGGTGTGGATACAAAGCGGAAGTGCCAACGATCGGCCTTGGAATTGACATTCTCACCAGGACCTACACCTCCACTCAACGAGTTGGAATTGGTGATAGGCTGTTCGTAGAGACCTGTGCCTAACACGAAGTCATAAGTCCCATCAGCAGCGATAAGAACCATGGCGGAGTGCTTGGGAATGAGATAGGAATTTTCGGAGCCATTGTAATATTTGTAACTGATAGTTGCACCATTTTTACTGGTGTAATTTGAAGTTACCGTTGCGGCTGCGACACCTTGCGGCACAATATAGCAGCTGCCGATATGATAGCCGCGGAAGCCGTTTTTGATTTCAAGAGTCAAGGCACCATGCACCTCTTCCAGTGAGAAGTGAGCTTCTGTAGGTTCTAGGCTCTCAGCATATTTCGGGTTCTGCAGGTTCCCGTAAGGGTGGCCTTCTGTACCATATGTCAATGCAATGAGTAGATTCTTGGTATTTGTCCAGTCACTCATTCTAATCTGGCTGAGGATGTGATAACTATAGGCTACGAAGGTTCCTGTCCCATCCTCGAAAAGACCTGCCATACGATGATGGACCTTTTTGTCAGCATCTTCATAGTCACCATTGTCTGTTCTTGTACCATCTTCACCAAGGCCTTTGAGGTCGGCTTTTACCCATACGGTGGTGCCAGAAGCTGCCAGCGCGTCTTTCTGTGCATTGAGTTCTGCTATAGTGTAAGGATTTTCTTTTGTACCGTCACCTGCAAAGGCGGTGGTTGTCATAGCCAGTCCGGCTATGATGCAAAGTGTCTTGATGTTTGTCATTGTCTTCATATCGTTATTGAATTAGTTATATGTACCTTTTTTAATAATAGAGACCCACAGAACAGCCAATCTGATAGCGGTTCAGGTCGCTTTTGGCAGAGATATAGTTGCCGTAGGCCGAAACAAACCAGTTGCGTGTCTTCTTCTCGATGGTGATGGGCAATTGACAGGTGAGTTTCATACTCCCCGTGAAATAGTCCTTGTTCAAGATGTCCATATCTGGCAGGAGTACGGCTTGTGCATAGTCTGTAGAGGTGTCAGCTAAAGAGAGTTCGGCTTTGTTGGAGAAGTTATAGCCGGCCTTGGCCTCAATCGACAGAAGACGAGCCAGAGAGATACCGCCCTCCAGTTGAGCGAGGGTGGTGGCATATTTTAACTCCGAGGTATTCAGCAGATGTTTGTTGCTGACGTTGGTGATATAGGCCTCGACGCCAATATATCCATTGATGTTTTGATCCTCGACAAAGGAACAACGGTAGTGCAGCGAGAGGTCAGTTTTCTTCAACTGATAGCGCTTGCGGTACTCCAAAACCGTATTCCAGCTGACGGAGTTGAAACCCGTAACACTGTCTGTGACACTGATACGCTCCTGACGATATTCATTGGCATACCCCTCTTCGTAGGTGATGGCGGCGTCAGCAGAATGCAACAGGTTGCCAGTATGTAGACGGTTATGTGTCGTGAAACCGTATTTATTGTGGAAATAGCGTCCTGGCTCGTATTTGTAAGTACCGTAGACATACTCTGTACCATGTGTGAAAGCCGCACTGTTGACACTGCCGAATGTCTCACTGCGATAGCCGTAGTTCACTTCAGCACCGAACTGATGGTCGACATATTCCCGCATATAACCGTTATAGCCTC
>JAEENF010000078.1 GCA_016283605.1 Prevotella sp. | reverse complement strand
TCACCACGTGAGACGCCACCAGTGAAACCGATATTCGCCTGCCCCGCAAACTGGGCACCCGCATTCGAGGTCATCAACAGAATGACGTTGCGGAAATCGGCCTTACGACCTTTGTTGTCCGTCAGACGGGCATAGTCCATCACCTGCAACAGGATATTGTAGATGTCCTGATGTGCCTTCTCGATCTCGTCGAGCAAGAGCACGCAGTTGGGCGTCTTACGGATGGCATCCGTCAACAATCCGCCATCCTCATATCCCACATAGCCCGCAGGCGAGCCGATAAGTTTGGCAACGGTATGCTTCTCGGTGTATTCACTCATATCGAAACGCAACAGTTCGATGCCCAGCTCCTTAGCCAGTACCCTGGCCACCTCGGTCTTACCGACACCCGTAGGACCGACGAACAACAGCGAGGCGAGAGGTTTGTTGTCGTCGAGCAGTCCAGCCTTCGACAGCTGTACCGCCTCCACCACCTGACGGATGGCCTCATCCTGACCATAGATCTTTGACAGCAACCGCGGTGCCAGCGTCTCCAACTGTGCATGGTCTTCATCGTCGTTCATGGCCATCGCATCCACCTTACAGGTCTTCGCCAGCACATCAGCAATATCCGCCTTCGTCACTAATTGAGAATTGAGAATTGACAATTGACAATTAGCTCCGGCTTCGTCGATCAGGTCTATCGCCTTGTCAGGCAGGAACCGGTCGTTCACGAACTTATAGCTCGCATCCACCGCGAAGTCGAGGGCTGCCTCGTCGTAGGTCACCCCGTGGAACTTCTCATACTGCTCTCTCAACTGCCTCACGATGTGCTTGGTCTCCTCCGGTGTCGGCTCAGGGATGTCGATCTGTTGAAAACGGCGCACCAGTCCTTTTGAACGGGAGAAATGGCGGTTATATTCCTCGTAGGTCGTCGAACCGATAAAACGTATGCTTCCCGTCTCGAGATAAGGTTTCAGCATGTTCGACGCATCCATCGAACCCTCACCCGTGGCACCGGCACCCACAAGAGTATGGATCTCGTCGATATACACGATATTCCTGTCGCTCTCCTCCTGGATACCGTCCATGATCTGTTTGATGCGGTTCTCGAAGTCACCACGATACTGTGTACCCGCCAACAATGTGCCGATGTCGAGCTGATAGATGCGACTGCCCTTCAGCCGCTCGGGCACCTCGCTTTCCTCAATCATCCTCGCCAGTCCCCAGACCAGAGCTGTCTTACCGACACCTGGCTCACCGACATGCAACGGGTTGTTCTTGTCACGTCGGCACAGCACCTGGATGGTCCTTGCCAGTTCCCGTTCGCGACCGATCAGCGGATTGTGATTCTGGTAGAGGTCGTTCATGCAGGTGACGAGTCGGCGCCAGGCCGCCTCATGTTTTCCTTCGCCCGTCTCTTCCTCCAGATGATCATCAAACTCATAGGCACTGATCAGCTCACTCATGAAGTTGCTTTCTTTTGTACCCAACGCATCCTTCAACAGATAGGAGGCCCACGACTCGTCCAAGTGTAGGATCCCCATCACCAGATGCGGCAGGTCCAGAGCCTTCGCACTGCTGTTCAGCACCTGCTGACAAGCAAACTCTATCACCTTTCCGAGTTGTGTGGACGCTTCGGGTTCATAGTCCTGACCTTCGGGGACCGTTTCGATGTCCTCCAACTTCTCTTCCAGACGCTCCACGAATGTCTCTATCGGATAAAAGATGTTGAACATCCTGTTGAAGTTGAATTCATCCGTCAACACAAACAACAAGTGTTCCGGCATGATGAACTCATGTCTGTATTCCTTACAACACTTCATTGTGTCGTTCAGCACCTTGGCTGCACGCTCTGTCTGTCTTATCTCTGCCATTCTTCACGCTTCACAATTCACTCTCACTCCTTCTCGGGCTCAACGGTCAGACGAAGCGGAAAGCCAGCCTCACGAGCCATACTCGTAGCCTTCCGCACCTTTGAGGTGGCCACATCATAACTGTAGATGCCTACCACCGCCTTGTCGGAGTGGTGCACCTGCAACATCAGTGCCTCAGCCTCAGTCTCGCTCTTAAAGAACACCTCTGTCAAGATCTTCACCACGAATTCCATCGTGGTGAAGTCGTCGTTGTAGATCGTCACCTTATAGCGTCGCGGCTCCCGAAGGTCCGTTCGCTGTCGTTCCCGGGTATTACTTTGTTCTTTTGCCATGTAGGTGCAAAAGTAATGAAAAAGGTTCGAATAGCGTAACTTTACAACATTATTTAATATATTTCTGCTTGACCAGGGCCATTCAGAAAGGTTTGTTGATGGTCTCGTCCCATTCGTCATCCACCGAAATCGTAAAACAGGAAGACCCCATCGTACTTTCATTGTCAAAGAGATTTCCCCTACAGATTGTAATACAATTTCTACGTACCGGTACACCCTCGATGGTCTTCTCTGACAGATTATCAATGATGTTGCCATCCACGTGCTTCGTCAGAACTTCAACGGTCAAATCATCTTGTTCTTCATGGGGAATCATGTAGAATTCGAATTGACTCTGTCCGTTTTCCACATCCAATTCCACTGTCTGTTTCGCATTGGTCGTTCCATAGCCGTCGTAGCCACTGAAGGTGCCACGACTTCCCTTATAAGCGAAGCGCATCCAGTTGGCCGTAGACGGCAGCGCATCGGTAGGCACAAAACGCACCATCGCAACAATACGTTTCAGGACCACATCCATATCAATCCGCTCTGACCCGACTTCCAGTTCTTCACAGGTCCAGAACGTATCGCCCAGTTCCTTACCAGTAATAGAAATCTTACCATTGGCATAGAAACTGGGGTTCTTGGTGCCGCTATGGCCAATGACAACAAGGTAATAATGTCCCTCCGGCAATGAGTATGAGGCGATGCCGAAGTTCGCATCATCCGACTTCTGATTAAGATAATCCAGTTTTTCACCACTCTCGTCGTAGACGTCAAAGCATAGTCGTGTACAGACATTTGCCACATCTGTACGCGTTCGCGAATCGAACGGGATCTGCTCGAACTGAGTCACCCGCACCACCACATTGGCATCCTCCGGGATGTCCTTTCCTGACTGCTCGTTAAGCACCATTTTCTCACACGATGACACCGAAGCCATCAATACTACTAACGCACATACGTTAAAAAGACTGTTGCCTTTCATAATGTTAAAATTTTTTAGTTAACACCCTCCCCCCGTGGGAAGGCTTTTTGTGGAGCTGGAGGGAGTCGAACCCTCGTCCAAACAGGGAAACCATACGCTTTCTACACGCTTATTCCAGCCTTCGGTTTTCGAGCAACAGCAAGACCTGGACCACCAACTGCTGCCTTAGCCCCTAAATTTCATCCCTGCATCGGAGCCTACAGAGACTATTTCCGATTTAACCTGCGCCGCTTGATCCTCAGATTCGGAACAACATCCTTGGAGCGACGTCTCGTTTCTCCGCCTTGCAGAGAAATTAAGCTAGCAATCTACTGTACTTCGATTAAGCAGCGAGAGCATACTCATTGTTGCCAATTAATTTTTCCTCAGCTCGGATTATGGAGGGAACCAAGAAGCCTCCGCGTGCTTACGTACCATCTCAACCCGCTGTCAAATCCAGTCAACCCC
>JAEENF010000077.1 GCA_016283605.1 Prevotella sp. | reverse complement strand
TTTGTGGGAGCCGACGGACAATCGGTGAAGATCGTCTGTCAGGGAGAATTGTTTCCTGGCGGGAACAGCTCCCTCCCTGAGACAGACAGCGACATCGCCCTCTTCCATGAGAATCTGTACGAGCGAGCCCGTATGATCTACAACGGCCAGTTGGGTGTGACCATCGAGAAGCTCGAGCCCACCCCACAGCGCATCTGCTATATGAGCTACGACCGCAATATGGTGTATAACACGATGGCCACACCCATCTACGCCAAGGCCGAGAAGGCCACAGACGCGCTGAATCGTCAACCCTCAATGCTGGAACAGACAGAGGGCGATCTGGGCATCGACCGCTACAGGAGCCTGCACACCGTGTTCGAGTTCAACCTCACAAAAGCCTACGACGACACAGAGGGCATCGCCGATGACGAGGAGCGTCGTCACGCCATCCTCTCACGGTTGGCCCAATACTGCTTAGAGACAGGGTTCTCAATGGCTCCCGCCATGCGTCAGGCCCTGATGAAGTCGATCTTCTGGGACGAGCCGGAACTGGTAAAAAAAGTCTTCGAGAACACCTACCGCGAGGATCAGGTGAAGAAATACCTGGAGAAGAAAGGCATCCAGCGCACGAAGACCATCCCGTCAGAAACGCTGCTGACGATGAAGATCAACATCTTCCTCAACGCCAACTACGAGCTGAGGAAGAACGTGATGCGAGGTGTGGCCGAATACCGTATGAGGACAGGCATCGGCTTCTCGTTCCAGGACCTCACGGAAGAAGCCCGCAACTCCATCACGATGCGAGCCCTCGAACAAGGCATCCGCTGTTGGGACAAGGACATCCGACGCTACGTGAACTCTGACGACATCCAACGCTACGACCCCGTGAACGACTATCTGGAGCACCTGCCCCGCTGGGACAAGAAAGACCGCGTGACACCACTCGCCGAGAGAGTGCCGACAGAATGGGGCGACTGGACACACCTCTTCCATATCTGGATGCGCTCGATGGTGGCGATGTGGTTGGGAAAGGGCCAGCTGACGGGTAACGCGCTCGTTCCTTTACTCATAGGACGACAGGGGTGCGGCAAGTCGAGTTTCTGCCGTATCCTGCTGCCCCGCGAACTGCAGGACTATTATAACGACCGCATCAACTTCAAAAACGAGAACGACCTCAATCTGGGCCTGAGCTCCTTCGGCCTCATCAACCTCGACGAGTTCGACCGTGTGACCCAGCGGCAGCAGATCGTCCTGAAGTACCTTGTGTCGACGGCTGACCTGAAGTATCGCCCACCCTACGGCAAGGCCTACACCACGAACCGTCGCTATGCCTCGTTCATCGGCACCACCAACGAACAGACGCCCCTCACCGACCCCAGCGGCTCACGGCGTTTCGTCTGTGTCAGCATCGACGGCGACATCGACTTCGAGACACCTGTACAACACAGCCAGCTCTACGCCCAGCTGATGTACGAAATCCAGCACGGCGAGCGTTACTGGCTCTCGAAGGAAGAGGAACGGGCACTGATGGAACATAATCTGCAGTACCAGCGGCTAAACGGACTCGGCGAGATGCTGATGGCCGTGATTCAGAAGCCCCGCTATGAGGAGGAAGGCCTGTGGATGAGTCTGCCTGAGCTCTCGGCACTGCTGAAGAAACACTTCAAGAACTACAAGGAAGAAGAAGGCACTTTCGTCAAAATCGGCAGTTATCTGAACCGTCCAGAATACAAGTTCCAGAGCAAGCACACGATGTCCGGCACCCAATATTGGATAAAATTAAGGGTGTAATCGACAAAGACAAAAAAAATACTGTTTTAGATACAATAAAACAATCCCTTAGGAGTTATATATATAAATAGGAATAGCGTATGACGATATATCTACTCGGTGCCTTTATATTAAGTCTGATTTGCGGGTTTGTCTTCACACCCGTAATTCTTGATTACTGCAAACGAAAGAGACTTTACGACATCCCTAATGAACGGAAAGTCCATAAGAAGGCTATTCCCAGATTAGGAGGCATCTCTTTCATTCCGAGCATGTTGACGGCCTCTGCCGTACTATTGTATTTCTTTTCATCGACAAATCAGGAAAAACTACCTATTACCATCGGTAGTGGATATTTCATTATTGGTCTGATTGTCATATACTTAACTGGCATTATCGATGACCTCGTCGGTCTGAATGCCAAATCAAAATTCATCGTACAAATAGGAACAGCAGCCATCCTGCCTCTCGCCGGACTCTATGTCAACAACCTCTATGGGCTCTTCGGGATCCATGAAGTACCCTTCGTAACCGGTATTCTGCTTACCATCTTCGTCGTTGTGTTCATCGACAACGCCATTAACCTCATCGATGGCATAGACGGTCTGGCTGCAGGTCTGTCCATTCTCACTCTCGCTGGATTCCTAATCTATTTCGTGAACTATAGCGTCTTCATGCAGACCTATAGCATTGTTGTTGCAGGACTTCTCGGAGCTTTGGCAGCCTTCAGCTACTTCAATATTTTCGGAAAGGCTGATAGGAACACGAAAATCTTCATGGGTGACTCTGGCAGTCTTTCATTAGGATATTGTATCGGATTCTTGGCTGTTAAATGTGTAATGAACAATACGAATATTTGGCCGACGAGACCAGAGGCCTTTATCGTTCCATTTACGTTGGTGTTTGTCCCGACTGCTGATGTCGTGAGGGTTACACTTCACCGTCTGCGCCACAGGCAGCCACTCTTTATAGCCGACAAGAATCATATCCACCACAAACTGATGAAGGCAGGCATGAGTCAGCATCAAGCGCTATTGTTCATCCTTGCTCTGGCCATGACCTACATTGTGGTTAACTATCTGCTCTATCCTCATGTTTCAGCAACTATCATCGTCCTTATTGACATTCTGCTCTATTGTTTTGTCAACATGTGCATCAATCAGTATATTGATAGTCACTATATGAAACGGGCATTCGACTGTATCGTCTCAGCCCTATGCCTCATCATTTTCTCTCCACTATTCCTCTTGTGCTGGTTGGTCATCAAGATGGGAGGCGGTCCTGCCATCTACAAACAAGAGCGTATCGGTTTGGGCGGCAAGCCTTTCTACATCTATAAGTTCCGCACGATGGTCGTTGATGCTGAGAAGGACGGTGAAATGCTATACCAGCATGAAAACGAGAACCGCATGACTAAGACGGGAAAGCTCCTGCGCAGACACCATCTCGATGAACTTCCCCAACTATGGAATGTATTTTTGGGCGACATGTCGTTTGTGGGACATCGTCCAGAAAGGCCCTACTATATCAAACAGATCATGGAACGCGATGCCAGATATGAGAAACTCTACCAGATCCGTCCTGGAGTAACCAGCTATGCTACACTGAAGAACGGCTATACCGATACCATCGAAAAGATGCTGAAGAGACTTGAGTACGATCTCTATTATCTTGAGCACCAGTCTCTATGGATGGATGTTAAGATCCTATATACGACGTTTTACAATATCATATCAGGCAAGATATTCTAAATCCGACAAGGAAATGAAGATACATCAATATATAGTTTTATCAGCCTCCCTGCTGTGCTATGGGCCAGCAAAGGCCCAAGATTCCCTGAACACCCGTCTCAGCTATGATCTGTCGACGGAAGCTGCAGTTGGAACTGGTAGCTACACGGCTTATCAGTTAGTCACCAATCGCCACCACATCTTAAGCACCCGTTCTAATACGGCTTATCTGCGTGGTGCCCTCAATCTGGAGCAGCCCTTAAATAAGGATTGGACATTATCGGCAACTGTCGACGGCATTGCTTCTGTACATGCCGACCATAAGACTTTTCTGCAACAGGCTTTCGCGAACATTTCCTACAAATCGTTCTTCCTGGAGGCTGGAATGCGCGAACAGGAACCCATTATACGCGATGAATTACTCTCCTCTGGGTCTTTGATCAAAGGTGCGAATGCGAAACCCATACCACAAGTACATTTCGGCACCAAGGGTTTCTGGACCATTCCCTACACCAAAGGCTGGCTACAGGCTAACTTTGATTTCGGCTATGGTAAAATGCTGGACAGCGACTACAAAGAGAATACCTTCAACGATGCACCAGACAATAATATCTCGTATGCAACAGGCACATTATATCACCAGAAGCACCTTTACTTCAGGACTAATCCGGAAAAACCATTCTTCGTTGTTGCTGGTATAGAACATGTTGCCTTCTTCGGTGGTACCATTAAAGTCTACCAACACGGAGAAATTATAACGAAAGAAAAACCATCGAAACTCAAGGACTTCTGGAACGTTATCATTCCTGTAGGCGATAACAACTACTACGAAAACGATGCCTTTGAAGACTGGCGATATGGCAACCACATCGGTATGATGACTCTCCAACTTGGCTGGAACATCAACAAACAGCATCAGGTGCAGGCTTATCTGGACAATCCTTTCGAGGACGGTTCAGGTATTAGGAAAGGTAACGGCTGGGATGGTCTCTGGGGTATCCAATATACTAATAAGTCATCTGGCAAACAATATCTGCGAGGCGCTGTCGTAGAATATCTGCAAACCTCCAACCAGTGTGGGCCTCTGCACTGGAGCAGCAATGACTATCCAGAACCTATCAGAAGTCGGGTAACGGATCAGGTCAGAGGAAACGACAACTACTACAATCATTTCTACTACGGAAGTTATGCACATTACGGCATGACGCCTGGCAATGCCCTCCTCGCTTCACCTATATATAATAAGGATGGTGATCTGCGATTCAAGGACAATCGCGTAAAAGCTTGGCATGTAGGTATCAACGGAGATGTTACAGACAGACTGTCATACCTCGTCAAAGGGTCGTATCGCGAAGGTTGGGGAACTTACACTATTCCTCTGATAAACAAGCATCACTCCTTCGACGCTATGGTGCAAGGCATCTACAACCTCGATGCCTGGCAATTCGCGGCCGCATACGCTTTCGACAAAGGAAACATTTACGGCGACTGTTCAACATTTAATTTAATAATCAGTTATCATGGCAAGATTCTTTAAAACAACAATACTATTATTGGGCATTCTTCTGGCTAGTTGTCAGGAGGGAAGAGAGGCTGGTGACCTGTTGGGGCAGTGGCGTATGACAGGATCAGACACGAAATACGTCAGTTTCTCAGGAACATTCGTTAAGTTTGCCATCTTGAACAGAGGAGAGGTCTTTGGCAATTTCCAACATGTCGGCGACAGCCTCTACATCAAGTGCTATTCAATTGAAGCCACTCCATCTGACACATTATTGGTTGAAGGCGACTATGGACTGGCCCCCTTTGACAATATCCGCCTAAAGATAGAAACACTCAATGGCGACGAACTGATACTCAGCAAAGGCAATCGGATCATCAGCTTTTATAAATACTAAAATCATTGCATTAAGCACATATAGGGTTTTTCCCCAACGCGTTTAGGGAAAATCCTTTTGGTGTGCATCATTTTCTTCTTAATTTTGCACCGTGAATCAATAAAAACGATTGTCGAACAATTAAAAGAATACGATTATGAAGAAGATGATGATGACCCTGATTGCGATGCTGACGATGACCGTTCAGATGAACGCAATGAGTTTTGAGCAGGCCCGTAACGAGGCTCTGTTCCTGACAGACAAGATGGCCTATGAGCTCAACCTTACTGATGAGCAATACGAGGCTGCCTACGAGATCAATCTCGACTATCTGATGGGTGTCACAGGACGCGCTGATGTCTTCGGTCCCTATTGGGAGCGTCGTAACCTCGACCTGAGCTATATCCTGCTCGACTGGCAGTGGGAAGCCTTCTTGGCAGCGACCTATTTCTATCGTCCGCTATACTGGGATGCCGGTTACTGGCACTTCCGCATCTATGCCCGTTATCCGCATCGCGACTATTTCTACTTTGGTCGTCCTCACTTCTACGCTACCTATCGCGGAGGTCATGCCTGGCACATGAATGGCGGACGCAGCTACTATGTAGGACGTCGTGAACACTTCCGCAGCCCCAGAAGAGAACATTTCGGCATGCACGACCGCTGGAACCGTGGTGATTTCCGCGATGGACGCCACAGCTCTACACGCATCACAGGAGCTCCAAACCGTGGTGGAAGGTTCGAAGGTAATCGTGGTGGAGGTCGTCTGGAGAACCGCAGTGGAAGAATGGAGGGCAATCGCAGTGGAAGAATGGAAGGCAACCGTAGCGGACGCTTGGAGGATCGCAGTGGAAGAATAGGCTCGACTCCGAACCGTTCGATCGACAGAGGCAGTTCAATGCCAGATCGCTCTATAGACAGAGGTAGTTCTATGCCCAACCGTTCAATCGACAGAGGCAGTTCAATGCCAGATCGCTCTATAGACAGAGGTAGTTCTATGCCCAACCGTTCAATCGACAGAGGTAGTTCAATGCCAAACCGCTCCATTGACAGAGGAAGCTCCATGCCTAACCGTTCAATCGACAGAGGTAGCAGTTCATCACCCTCTCGCAACTTTGGCAGCAGCCGCAGTTCAAGCCCCTCACGCTCATTCGGCAGTGGCAGTTCCTCTCCTTCCCGTTCATTCGGCAGCAGCAGCCATAGCTCTGCTCCATCCCGTTCATTCGGAGGCGGCAGCAGTTCACGCAGCAGCTCGTTTGGCGGTAGCAGTTCACGCGGTGGCAGCTCGTTCGGAGGAGGTTCTCGTGGCGGCGGTTCCCACAGTGGCGGTGGTTCACACGGAGGCGGTGGCGGACACTTCGGTGGACGCAGATAAGACCTAAAGTTCGAGGATTCTGACCTCAGCGTTGGTCATCCGCTGTACCTCGTGCATCTGTTTTCCATAATATACAGCCTGGACAGCTTTGTTTACAATGCCATGTCCCACGGCCAACACCTTCTTTCCTGGATAAGTCTTCTTGACAAAGGCGATGAATTCGCCAGCCCGGGAAAGAAGGTTTTCTAATGTCTCTATGTCATCAGGCCACACTTCGCCCTTCAGCTCAGGGATAAAACGACCAGTAAATCCACCCCAGTCTCTCTCTCTCAGCAAAGGAGTCTGAACAACCTCTAAGTCATGGGGCTCAGCGATGATCTTCGCTGTATCCACTGACCGTTTCAAGTCGCTGGAAATGATGGCAGAGAAGTCTTCTGATGCCAGTTGATCCCTGACTTCCTGAGCCTGTCGGATGCCGTTTTCCGTCAGTTTGCCTTGGGTCTGTCCTTGCATGATCTGATTGACATTATCAACCGTCTCTCCGTGTCTGACTAAGTATAACGTGGTCATAATTCCCTAATTTTCCTGCAAAATTACGAAAAAACTATAAACCATAAACTATAAACTATAAACTTTTTGTATCTTTGCAACGTAAAAATTGAAAAGAAAGGTAAAATGAAGATATTACAGAGTTCTGTTTTTCGCGCTTTCTGTGCTATTGCCATCGGTATTTTGCTAATTAAGTATCCCGATAACACCGTGACATGGATTACCGTTGCCATTGGTGTCTTGTTCCTTTTATCCGGAATCATCTCGATGGTGGTTTATTATCATGCCCTCAGGCAGTTCTCCAAACAGGAGACACTCCCTGGCGGTGCCTATGTCACCGATGCCGAAGGCAATCGCATCATGGCCCATAAGCCTACATTCCCCATCGTGGGTGTCGGCAGTGCTATCCTCGGACTGTTGCTAGCACTGACACCGAATGTCTTTGTGACTGCCCTGATGTATATCATCGGAGGTATCCTCATTCTGGGAGCCGTCAACCAATTTATGAATCTGCTTAATGCACGTCAATATGGCAAGGTAGGCTTCGGCTACTGGATATTCCCTTGTCTGATTCTTCTTACGGGTCTTTACGTGATTATCAAACCGATGTCACCTCCTGCGATAGCCATGCTGATTCTGGGTTGGTGTACTTTGCTCTATGGTGTCACAGAACTTATCAATGCACTGAAGATCCATAATGAGAAACGAAAATACGCCAAGGCTCAGGAGATACCTGTAGCAGAGGAAATCAAGGAAGATACGCCCGTAAAGGCAGAAGGATCGGCTGAGACCGAGTCCACGCCAACAGACGATGAGCGGTATATGCCTGTTCAGACCACCCCTGATCCTTCCTAATCAGGAGGGGAATTAGAGGATTTTACTTTTTCATTTCTTCCTTCACCTCAGCAGAGAAGCCTTCGATATAGGTCTTCAGGATGCTGATACCCGTCTTGTTCTCACGTCCCCAAGGAATGATCAGGTCGGCAAACTTCTTGGTCGGCTCGATGAACTGCTCGTGCATGGGCTTCACATCGTTCTCATAATGATCGAGCACCATGTCGACTGTACGTCCACGTTCTACCACATCGCGACGGATATTACGGATCAGACGCACATCGCTGTCGGTATCAACGAAAATCTTCAGATCCATCATATCACGCAGCTTCTTATGATGCAGCGTCATGATACCTTCCAGGATAATGACAGGTTTCGGTTCCACATGGACGGTCTCTGGCAGACGATTGGAAAGAACATAGGAATAGGTAGGTTGTTCAATAGCTTCACCATTCTTCAACTTCTTGATCTGCTCTGTCAGCAGCTTCCAGTCGAAAGCATCCGGATGGTCGAAGTTGATAGCCTTTCGTTCTTCATCAGTCAGAGCCGTGGTGTCATTATAATAAGAGTCCAAAGGAATCACTGCCGCACAATGTGGCGGCAATGCCTTGGCAATGCGTTTGACGACGGTGGTCTTACCAGAACCCGATCCACCTGCGATTCCAATGATAATCATTTCTGTTCCTTAATTAAATAAACGACAGTGGGCAGATGGTCGCTATAGCCGTCGAGCCACACACCTCCAGCCTGAGTACGCAGGGTATTGCCCTTATACTTTCCTTCCTTCTGGAAGAGATAATCACGACGGAAGATCTGGTGAGAGAAAAGTTTCAGCGTGGTATAGTTCCTGGAATTCTCTCTATCAAGCAACGAAGGAGAAAGGATAATCTGGTCGAAAAGATTCCAGGCGCCATTGTACATCAGCGTTCCCGTACCTGATGCCAATACATCCCACCAAGGATTATACATGTCACCATCACCTACGTCCTTAATCTTACGCTTGGCACCCAGGCACTTGGCCATCGAAGCATCCTGAGGATCATCGTTCATATCTCCCATGACCAGCAACTTTACATTAGGATCCTCGGCAATGAGCGAATCCTTGACGACCTTCACCTGAGAACCACCCTCTTCACGATAGAATGAAGTGGCACCACGCGACGGCAGGTGGCAGACGATAATCGTCACATGCTCATTGGCCATCGTACCACTCACCACCAAGAAACCGCGAGTGGCCCTCATGGAGTCCTGAGGCAACCTATATATATATGGTACGAGTTTAACATCACGCACGGTAAAGAGCGCAGGATTATAGAGCAGGGCGCAGTCGACGCCACGCTGATCTGGACCCTCGATATGTACAAACTGGAAGTTCCTGGCCTTCAGCGGTTCCTGATTACAAAGGTCTTCAAGACATTTTGCGTTCTCCACTTCAGACACGCCGATGGCAGCACAGCCTATCTTCGGCAACTTGTCGGTACCCATTTCCGAAAGCACTCGAGACATGTTACGCAACTTATGGGTGTACTTCAATCCCGTCCACTTGTTTGTACCTTCCGGCAAGTACTCATAATCGTTCTTACCGGCATCATGACAGGTGTCGAAGAGATTCTCCAGATTATAAAAACCAACACCGTAAACCGAATACTTTTTCGATTGGGCTTTTGATTCATTTGTCCCCAATACAAGGAACAATGTCAGCAGTAATAAATAGACTTTTTTCATATAAATACGTTTTATTGCTGCAAAGATACAATTTTTTTTTGTTTTTAGTATCAATTTTGGATTTTTTTTGTATCTTTGCCCCATAATATGTATTTAACTATAAATATTTGCTTATGATGAAAAGGCTGAAACTACTGGCAGTCGCCTTTGCCGTCGCCTCTCCGCTGCTTGCGCAAGAGGCCACCGACTCCGCTGAACAAGCGGGGGTGCTGGACGAACAGGCGTTCACTTTCACAGAAGCACAACTGGGTGAGGACGATGATATGTCGCAGAATGTGACCATCATCAACTCCAATAACAACATCTTCGCCTCACAGGTGGGATATCTGTTCAGCCCAGTCCGCTTCAGGTATCGTGCTTTTAACCAAAAGTACAATGAGATCTACATTAACGGAGCACCGATGAACGACATGGAGTCGGGACAGTTCCGTTACTCTCTCGTAGGAGGTTTGAACCAACAGACTCGTGGCGTGGAGAACGCTTTGCCATTCGAGAACAACAACTTCACAATGTCATCGATGGCGGGTTCAAACAACTACAACTTCCGTCCTTCTGCGATGGCTCACGGACAGCGGATCACCCTCACAGGTGCCAACCGCAACTATCGTGTAAGGGCCATGTACACCTACAACTCTGGTGTCACCGCCAATGGTTGGGCCTTCTCAGCCAACCTCACCTACCGTTGGGCCAATGAAGGCTATGTGGAGGGAACGTTCTACAACTCCCTATCCTATTTCCTCGGTGTAGAGAAAATCTTCAACGACCAACACCGTCTGTCGCTCGTGACCTGGGGTAATCCGACGGAACGCGCCACACAAGGTGCCGGTACTGACGAGACCTACTGGTTAGCCAACGACCGTTACTACAACCCTTATTGGGGTTATCAGGACGGTGAGAAGCGTTCGTCACGCGTGGTTACCGACTGGGCTCCCACAGCCTTGCTCACTTGGGACTGGCAGATTTCCCCACGTACAAAGCTGACCACATCGTTCTCCGGACGTTACGGCATGTACAAACGCACCAAGTTGGACTACAACAACTCAGATAATCCTCAGCCCGACTACTGGAAGAGCCTACCGTCGAGCTACTACGATGTCTGGGATGAGACAGATGATGCCAACCGCACCAATGCATCTATCGCCGACTTTGAGCGTGCGCGTCAGTACTGGATGAGTAGCAAGGAAAACCGTCAGATCAACTTCGACCAGCTCTATTACTCCAATAAGGTAGCAGGAGCACAGGGACAAGATGCTATGTATTATCTTGAGGCTAACCATATGGATAACCTCACCTTCACACTATCCTCTTCCTTGCAGCGCGAGCTGAATCGTTTTGCCTCACTCAACACTGGTATACAGCTGGCCACGAACAAGACCATGCACTACGTCACGATGCACGATATGCTGGGCGCACTCTCATTCCACAACATCAACACCTATGCGTTGGGGACCTATTCAGAGGATGATCCCAGAATCCAGTATGACATGAACCATCCAAATGCTTTCGTCGGCGTTGGTGACAAGTTTGGCTTCGACTATAATATCCTCGTCGACAAAGCCAACTGGTGGGCTTCATACAAATATGACCGCGGTCGTTTGCACTCTTTTATCAGCGGACGTATCGGCGGCACACAGATAGCCAGAGATGGAAAGATGCGTAACGGTATGGCGCCACAGAACTCTTATGGCGAGAGTCCATCCGCCTTCTTCCTGGACGGTGGTGCCAAAGGAGGTCTGACCTACAACCTCGGTATGGGTAACGTCATCACCCTCGGTGTCGGCTACGAGTGGAAAGCTCCACAGGCCCGTACGGCTTTCGTCTCTCCGCAGGTCAGCAACGACTTCGTCACCGACCTTAAGAACGAGAAGATTCTCAGTGCCGAAGTCGGTTATCAGATCCAGACCCCATTCATGAAGGCCAACGTCAGCGGCTACTATAGTACGGTGAAGGATGAAACCGAATGGCAGAACTTCTATTATGATGACATCAACTCGTTCTCGTATGTCTCGATGACAGGCATCAATAAGGTCTACTACGGTGTGGAATGGGGTATCAACTTCAAGATCACCAACGATTTCAACATCAAGACCATCGGTACTATCGGAGAAGCTAAGAATACCAACAATGCCAATGTCTGGTATATGAGCAGTACTACTGGTACCTACAACGACAATAACGAGCATAAACCAGAACTCGTATTAAATAAGAACATGCGCGAGAGCGGCACTCCGCTCACCGCAGCCAGTCTGATCTTCAGCTACCACAAGTGGGGCTGGTTCGTAGACCTGAACTGCAACTGGTACGACCGTATCTACCTGAGCTACTCTCCGAGTTTCCGTTACGAGTCGACATTACGTAACCGCCAGAATTCTGGTGAGACCGTTACCGACAACGATGGAAACATCCTCGAGAGCGCACTCGCCCAGCAGAAAGGCAAGGGCGGTTTCATGTTGGACGCCTCAGTAGGTCGCAGCCTTCGTCTGAAGCACGGACGTCAGGTGAGCATCAACCTCTCCATCACCAATTTGCTGAACAACCAGAAGATGGTTACCGGAGGCTACGAGCAGAGCCGCAGTGACTACACCGCCAGTGGCAACATCCGCGCCTATCGCTTCTCACTGAATCCGAAGAAATTCTACTCTTACGGCATCAACGGCATGTTGAACATCGCGTACAAATTCTAGAAAGGAGGACTGTTATGAAACATATACATTATATATATATATTAGCACTTATCGGTGGACTCTTCTGTTCATGTATGGACAAGGACTGGGACATTCCTGGTACAGACGGTTCGGAATATGGTAACCAAGCTGTCACAGAAACCAATGTCATGACCATCGCACAACTAAAAAAACAGTATTCCGGCATTATCAGTACCGGTGGATACACTCAGTTTACTACGCCTACACAGATTAAGGGTGTGGTGACAGGTAATGATATCCAAGGTAACATCTATAATCAGGTTGCCATCGAGGACGGCACGGGCAGCATCATTATCTGCATTGCCCAAGGTGGACTCTTCGGACAACTGCAAGTAGGCCGTGAGATTCTTGTCGAACTACAGGATCTCTACATCGGCTCCTATGGACAGCAACCTGAGATCGGCACCCCTTATACCAATAAGAACGGTCGCTCGTATGTGAGTCGTATGCCCAGGGCTCTCTGGCAGTCGCATTACAAGCAACTCGGTATGAAGAGCGTCAGTCCAGAGGAGTTCGACCTGTCGAAACTGACCGATGCCGACTATATCAAAGAGAACTGCGGCAAACTGATGACAGTCAAGGATGTAAAGTTCCAAGGAGCCAACGGTACCAAGGTGTTTGCTGCAGACAAGGACAAGGATGCAGCCAACAGCGTGAACCGTTCGCTTCAGGGTGTATCGTCGAACTATATGGTGGTTCGTACCAGCACCTACGCCGACTTTGCTAACAAGCCTCTACCCAAAGGTCTCGTAGACATCACGGGTATCTTTACCCGCTACAACAACACGTGGCAGATCCTCATCCGTGAGGAAAGTGACATTGTGGAGAAATAAGACAAACAACAATTTAGAATTAAAAAATTACAATTATGATTACATATAGATTTAACAGTCTGAAAAAGGCAATGAGGGTAGGACTATTCTCCTTCCTCCTTCCTCTTTCCACCTTCCTCGTAATATCTTGTGAAGATGTACCCATGCCATTCAACAATCCGCTCGACAACAAACAGCCCGAGCCGGAAGTCATAGACCCAGTGGGTGACGGAACCAAAGACGCTCCCTTCAATGTGGCCGGTGTCCTCGCCTACCTCGAGACACTTGGAGCCGACGTGGAATCAAAGGATAACATCTACGTCAAGGGTATCGTCATCTCTGTTAAGGAGGCTTTCAGCACGCAGTATGGTAATGCCCAGTTCGTCATCTCAGACACGGAGGATGGCGACAACCAGTTTACCTTCTACCGCGGTCTTTACCTTGGTAATAAGAAGTATACCAACGAGAGTGACCCTAATGTCAATGAGAATGACGTAGTTGTCATCTGCGGAAAGGTTATCAACTATCAAGGAAGAACGCCGGAAACCGTACAGAACAAAGCATACCTTGCGAGCCTCAACGGCAAGAGCGCAGAGCCTGCATCGGAGCCTACAAGTGCAGCAGCCAAGGGCGCCGGCACACTGGCTGACCCTTACAATGTGGCAGGTGTGCTGAACTACCTCAGCGGTCTTGGTGCAGATGTTACCTCACCTAACGAAGTCTACATCAAAGGTAAGGTTAAGGAAATCACCGAGCAGTTCGGTACCCAATATGGTAACGCAACGTTCACGATGATTGATGAAGGCTTCGATGCCGTCTTTACAGCCTACCGCGTTCTCTATCTCGGTAACAAGAAGTATACAGAAGGTGATCTACTCAAGGAGAATGACGAGGTCATTGTGTGTGGTAAGGTTGTCAACTTCAAGGGTAACACACCTGAAACATCCCAAAATACCGGCTACCTATACTCGCTCAATGGCAAGACAGCCGATGGTGGCGGAGGTGGTGACACACCGAGTGGCGACGCACAGAAAGTAAGCATCGCAGACTTCAACAATGCCCCTGTGAGTGATGTCTGGTATCAGATTACGGGAACGGTAAAGAACCTGAAGGAAGGAGACCTATATGGCAACTTCGACCTCGAGGACGAGACAGGCTCTGTCTACGTCTATGGCCTGCTCTCTGAGAAGGGTGGCGAGAAGAAGAAGTTCCAGGACCTCGTGGCTGCCAAGGGTATCAAGGAAGGCACTAAAATCACCATCATTGGTAATCGTGGCGAATATAACGGTAAGATTGAGGTGATGAACGCCTACTTTGTCAGCATTGAGGGTGGCGAAGCCAGCACAGGTGCAAAGGCTATCAGTATAGCTGATTTCAACGCTGCGGCTGAGAGTACTGAAGTTTGGTACCAACTCACTGGCAAGGTCAAGGGGTTCAAGGATACTGACATCTACGGAAACTTCGATCTTGAGGACGAGACGGGTTCCGTCTATGTCTATGGTCTCCTCTCTGAGAAAGGTGGTGAGAAAAAGAAGTTCCAGGAACTCGCAGCAGCTAAGGGCATCAAGGAGGGCTCTACCATCACCATCATCGGCAATCGTGGTTCCTACAACGGTAAGATAGAGGTAATGAACGCATATTTCGTCAGTATCAGCAACTAAATGCAAAAAAACGTCGAAAAGTTTGCTAGAATCGAAAATTCTTCGTACCTTTGCACCCGCTTTGTGCGAAATTAGATTTTAAACATTAATATTTTAACTCAAAATGAAAAAAGGAATTCATCCAGAAAACTATCGCCCCGTCGTGTTCAAGGACATGTCCAACGGCGATATGTTCCTCTCGAAGTCCACAGCAAAGACGAATG
>JAEENF010000076.1 GCA_016283605.1 Prevotella sp. | reverse complement strand
ATATAATAGGTATCTCCGAACTTCGATACCGACCCGTCGGCCAGATGATCGGGAATCAGCGGATTAAACTCATGAACGGCCAGCAACGGCTGGAGTACCGACTCGTCAACGCGGAAGGCCGTACCATGACGGATGCCCTCAGGCATCTGAAGCTGGTCAGACATATCCTGCCACGTCTTTCCATGATCAAGGCTGCGCACCACCCCATAGCGATGGTTACGATACATATCAAAATAGACGTAAAGCGTATCACCCACAAACAGCGGTGCAGGACCCTCACACCAGATATCCTTAGGTGAGATGGGACTCGACACTTTCGTCGGAAAACCTTTCTGAATGGCTTTCGTCGTTGTCACGCTCAGGTTTTTCTCAGCAGGCAGCGAGTTCTCATTCTTCACCACCATGATCAGTCCTTTGGTCTTGGGATCCTTCACAATAGCAGCATCGATGACATTGAAGTCGGGATTAAAGAACAACTTCGTCTCTGAAAACGTCTTAAAGTCCTTCGTCGTGCAGTAATAGATACGATGGTTCCATTGTTTCTCCCTTTCCGTCGAGGCGACAGGTTTATGGCGACCAGGAATTGTCGTAGCCCAATAGATATAATAGGTCCTGGAGGGCTCATCATAATAGAGTTCGGGCGCCCAGGAGTTCATGGCCTCCGGCTCATGTTCCATCACGGGGAGCGCACGCTGTTCGCTCCAGTGAATCAGGTCCTTCGATGAGGCATAGCCAATGATCTTGTCGTACCAACTGGAGGTCCACACCATGTGGAACGTGCCATCAGGAGCCTGTACGACACTCGGATCACGCAACAGCCGGTCCTTACCCACTGTAGGCGTCATCATCGGACGTCCGTCATTCAACGCCGTCCACTTCAGACCGTCATAACTATAGGCCAGATGCAGGCCATCGCTCTGTCCCACGAAATACGAAAACAGATAGACGTCACGCGCCTGCAATCCTGTCAAGGACAGCATGGTGAGGAGTAGAGTCAGGAGTCTTTTATTCATTAAGTTCAATATTTATTTCACGAATACTTTCTTTCCGTTGTGGATATAGACGCCCTGCGTGGGTTTATCAACAGGAGCGCCCATCAGATTGTAATAACGGGCATCGGCGGGTCTGGCCTGTTCCAATTCGATGATACCCGTTGGGTTCTGACCTTGGAATGACTCAATAAAGTCCGGCAGGTAATACCCCAGATGAGGAGGCTGGTTATAGGCCACATTCTGCCAGGCGACAGCCATACGGTAGGTGTGGTCATGCATCAAGGTCGGTACACGATAGTCCGTCGATGATACCGTCGAATAGATATTCAAGGCATCGTCGGTGGTATTCCTGATGATCAGTTCCTCACGCCAGTCGCCAAAGATATCGGCCACCAGACACGGTGTGGCCTTCGTGCCGTTATTCGATTGGCCGGAGATTCCTGACCTGCCGACCCCAAGTGTGGAACCGCCGAATTTAGTGATGGAAGTGCCATCAAGCAATTCATCCTGGGCATCACCGTCCCAATAGATGCGGAAATTCATGGAAGCCTTTGTCGATGAAGCCTGCTTACCAGAGATGACATTGAAAGGATTCTGATTCCTGCTACCACTGTCAAAGCCGCCATAAGACGACCAGAACTCATAGCCGCGACTATTGGCAACGATGTCTGCTGCACAACCACGACCATTATCCTGTCCAGACTGTCCACCCTTCCAAATGATCTCACCCGTAGCGGCATCATGGATGTCCCATGCAAACTCGCCCTTCTCCTCATGGACATCGAAGAGTTCCAGTCCTGGACGGTCTGGATTCAAGTCACCCAGGTGAATGGCATCGCCATGTCCGAAACCCACAGCATAGAGCATCTTGCCATCTTGATCAAGGGCTGCAGAACCCCAGATGATCTCGTCGCAACCGTCGCCGTCGACATCAGCAAGCGAGAGGTTGTGATTGCCGTTGGCATACATTGTATATCGGCCTAGGCCCGAGGTACAGATTGTACCCTGCAGCGTCTCCTCATGCCCACTGGCATCCATCAGTTTATAAGTGGTCTTGGTATCCGAACTATGCAACCAGCGTGTCGACAGTTGCTGGCCGTCGAAGTCTACAGCCCAGACATAGGCATAAGTGTAGTAGCCGCGACAGAACACGCCACTCGGATTGGCGCCAGGTCCACCCAAATAAGCGACGGCAGCCAAATAACGCTCACCGCGATTACCGTAATCTCCCTTATCATTTTTTCCACTGCGGTCGTCCCAGTTAAAAGAACCTGCGGCCTCGCTCAACTCTGCCTTGGCATTACGGTTAGGATAATAGGCGATAGTATGGATAGCCGCACCCGTCAGACCGTTGAAAACCGTCAGATACTCATGACCACCGTTAATACGTCCGGCTGACGTACGCCAGTCTTTGGTATTACTGGCTGCTTTGATATTGTCGTCTGTTGCAGCCTGGT
>JAEENF010000075.1 GCA_016283605.1 Prevotella sp. | reverse complement strand
TTCGCGGTGGTCTCGTCGTCGATCTTACCGCTGGCGAGTGTCTCGATGACCTCGGGATTAGCTGAACGCAACTTGTCGAGGAACTGGTCCTGACACTCGCGTACCTTATTAATAGGTACCTCGCGCATCAAGCCGTGCACACCACAATAGAGGATGGCAATCTGCTCGCCTACCGGCATCGGGCTGTACTGCGGCTGGATCAGCAGCTGGTTGTTCTTACGTCCACGGTCGAGCGTCATCGCCGTCACGGCATCCATATCGCTGGAGAACTTCGAGAAGGCCTCGAGCTCACGATACTGCGCCTGGTCGATCTTCAGCGTACCAGCCACCTTCTTCATCGACTTGATCTGTGCCGAACCACCCACACGGGATACGGAGATACCCACGTTGATGGCAGGACGGAAACCTTGGTTGAAGAGGTCGCTCTCGAGGAAGATCTGACCATCGGTGATAGAGATCACATTCGTCGGGATGTAAGCCGACACGTCGCCAGCCTGCGTCTCGATGATAGGCAGGGCGGTCAATGAACCACCACCCTTGACGTGACCCTTCATGCACTCGGGCAGGTCGTTCATCTGCTCGGCTACCTCCTGCTGCTCGTTCATCTTCGCTGCACGCTCAAGGAGACGAGAGTGGAGATAGAACACGTCGCCGGGATAAGCCTCACGTCCTGAAGGACGGCGCAGGATCAGCGACACCTCACGATAGGCCACAGCCTGCTTCGAGAGGTCGTCGTAGACCACCAGCGCGGGCAGACCACGGTCGCGGAAGTACTCGCCGATGGCGGCTCCTGCGAACGGTGCATAGTACTGCATGGCGGCAGGATCGGCAGCGGTAGCGGCTACCACGATGGTGTAAGGCATAGCGCCGTGCTCCTGCAGCGTCGAGACGAGCGCAGCAACGGTACTGGCCTTCTGACCGATGGCCACATAGATACAATAGACAGGATTGCCTGCCTCATAGAAACTCTTCTGGTTGATGATGGTATCAACGGCGATGGCGGTCTTACCCGTCTGACGGTCGCCGATGATGAGCTCGCGCTGTCCACGGCCGATAGGGATCATCGAGTCGATGGCCTTCAGACCGGTCTGCAGAGGCTCCTTCACGGGCTGACGGTAGATCACACCGGGGGCCTTACGGTCGAGCGGCATCTCGAAAGAGTCGCTCAGGTCGATATCGCCCTTGCCGTCGATAGCCTGTCCCATGGGGTTGATCACGCGGCCCAGCATGTTGTCGTTGACGCGGATAGAGGCGATGCGATGCGTACGCTTCACCACCTGTCCCTCCTTGATGCCCGATGTGGGGCCAAGGAGCACGCAACCGACGTTATCCTCCTCGAGGTTCTGCACAATGGCCATCGTGCCGTTCTCGAATTCGAGCAGTTCGCTGGCCTCGACATTGCGCAGGCCGTAGATACGTGCCACACCGTCGCTGACGGTCAGTACGGTACCTACCTCGTCGAACTTCTCGGCATTGGAGATACCCTTCAACTGGTCGAGCAGCACCTGGGAAACTTCGCTTGGTTTAATTTTATCTGACATAATTATAATTCATAATTAATAATGCATAATGCATAATTTATTTTAGTGCGTTGAGAATTGAGTTGAGTTTCGACTTGACACTCGCGTCCATGCGGTAGGTGTCGTATTCGAGGATGAAGCCGCCGATGATGTCGGGGTTCACCTCAGTCTCAAACTCCACAGTTCCATTAGTCTTACTCTCCACCATCTGGCGCATCTTCTGCTCGGTGGCAGAGGATACGGCGGCAGCGGTGATGAGACGTCCACGGATGACGTTCTTCTGTTGACGGTAAAGCGTGACGTACGAATTAGCGATGAACTGCATCACACTCTCGCGGTCTTCCTTCAGCACCAGCTGGACGAAGGCCTTGGTCAGGTCGGAGGGCTTCTGGCCGACGGCCGTCAGCAGCAGCGCCTCCTTCTTGTCCTTAGAGAGCATCGGATTGTCTATCGTAAACCGCAGCTGCGGCACCTCGACGTAGCTCCTGGCGAGCTGTTGCATCTCAGCGTAGACAGCGTCTTCGATTTTCGCGTCGGTGGCACTCTTCAAGAGCGCACGGGCGTATCTTACCGATATGACTCCTATATCCATACGTAAACACTTTTATTGAACAGTTGCAACATCATCCAGCATGCGGTCAATCAAATCCATCTGCGACTTGTCGTCCTTGAGGTTCTGCTTGAGAACCTTCTCGGCGATCTCGACGCTCAGCGTGGCAACCTGGGCACGGATATCAGCGATGGCGGCCTTCTTCTCCTGTTCGATGGCGATCTTCGCATCGTCCAAGAGTCGGGCACCCTCTGCCCTCGCCTTCTCCTGTGCCTTCTCCACAATGGCGTCGCGCGTCTCGGCAGCCTCCTTCAATATCTGAGCCTGTTTTTCACGCGCCTCCTGCAAGATGGATTCACCTTCCTTCTCGATATTCGCCAGACGCTCCTGGGCCTCGTGGGCCTTGCGAAGCGACTCGTCGATGAAGTTCTTGCGTTCCTCCACCATACCTGTGATGACGGGGAAGCCGAACTTGGCGAGAAGGACAAAGACCACCAAAAACGCGATCAACATCCAGAAGAATAATCCGAAGTCGGGCGTTAAGATGGCAGGTAAGTTAATTGAGTCCATTTGCACAGATGATTTTGAGGATTAAAGGAATACGCAGAGTGCGCAGACCACGACAGCGAACAGGGCTACACCCTCGACGAATGCGGCTGTCAGAATCATGTTGGTACGGATGGTACCAGCAGCCTCTGGCTGACGGGCAATAGCATCCATAGCGTTACCACCAATACGACCGATACCCAGACCGGCACCAATAGCTGCAATACCTGCGCCGAGACCGGCACCAAACTTAGCAAGACCAGCAGCGGCAGCTGCCTGTAATAACAATGATGTAATCATAACTTTAAATTTTTTAGTTGTTAATTATTTAATGTTTAATTTAATGTTCCATGTTCCATGTTCCATGTTCAATGTCCCTCGTGCTCAGGATGCGCCAGTCCGATGAAGACGGCACTGAGCATCGTAAAGACGTAAGCCTGGATGAAGGCCACCAGGAACTCCAGACAGTTCATGAAGAGCATCATCACGAAACTGAGCAGCGTCAGACCAGAACCCAGGAAGGCATTCAGCGACCATCCGATGAAGATGATAGCGGTGAACGACAGGATAATGGCGTGACCGGCCATCATGTTGGCAAAGAGACGGACCATCAGGGCGAAGGGCTTGGTGATGATACCGAAGAGCTCGATGATAGGCATGATCGCTACGGGATAAGCCTTCAGGAATGCAGGCACATCGGGCCAGAAGATCTCCTTCCAGTACTCCTTGTTGCCGAACAGGTTGATGGCCAGCATCGTGCAGAGTGCCAGGAAGAACGTGATGTTGATGTTGCCCGTCACATTGGCACCGCCAGGGAATACAGGCAGCAGACCCAACATGTTGGTGATGAGGATGAAGAAGAAGGCCGTCAGCAGGTAAGGTGCGTAGGGACGGTAGTGCTTCTCGCCGATGGAGTCCTTGATGAGGTCGTCGTTGATCGACATCACCAGCATCTCCACCATGCCTACGAATCCCTTCGGCACATCCTTGGTGGGGTCGTGCTTCTTGTACCAACGGGCACAGCCGAGGAAGATGCACAGCATGATGATCACGACGATCCAGATCTGCAGCACACTCTTGGTGATGCTGAGGTCCCACGGACGGACACTCGTGCCGTCGGACAGCCGCTCGTAGATCTTGCCGTTCTTCTCCTCGTTGAAATAGAAGCCCATATAGTCATGTCCCTCTTCGGCAGCCTCCTCGATGCGCGTACTGCAGAAGGCGTGCCACTCGCCGGTGGCCTCGCTCCTGACAATCACGGGCAGAGGAATGCTGATATGTTTGCCGCCGATAGTGGTAATGTGCCACTCATAAGCGTCAGAGAGGTGACCGAGCACTATCTCCTTCACGTCTATCCCCTCACTCTCATTGGCCGACACCGGGGTGCCGACGGCAATCAGGAAGGACAGGCATAAAAGCAAATATCTCATATTTCTTCAGCGTTTATACATTAGTTTTTACTTTCTTCTCGATCTTGACGAAATACCAGGTGTCGTAGATGAGAATTACGAAATAATAAATCAGGAAGATGGCCACGAAGAACCGGATAGAATCGCGGTTGTCCGTCAGCCAGCAGTAGGCCATGACCACCACGACGGCTGCAAACATGCGCAGGGCCGATGCCGACATATAGAGTGTAGGCATACTGTCGGGGGAGGTCGACATCACCCAGCGCCATACAAAGGCGTAGGCGATGCAGGCCACCAGTTGAAACACCGATGAGATACAGACCGGCATCAGCATCACTTCCGTTTTCCCCCACAGGTTCATGCAGAAGAGTGCCAGCAGGCTCATGCCCACAATCAGCGAGATGCTCTGTCTCAGATAGGTGCTTACGACGTTCCTGGTCATTACTCGTGAATTTCTACGCAAAGACTTACCTTGTTCTTCTGTACCTCCACAAAGCCACCTGCGATATCGATGGTATGCTGACCGTCGGAGGCAGTATAGACCACCTGACCAACACCCAGCGACGAGATAATCGGGGCATGGTTGGTCAGGATCTCGAACTGTCCCAGGGTACCGGGTACGAGAACACTCTCTACGGTTCCGTCGAACTCGATCTTTTCAGGAGAAACGATTCTAAGCTGCAGCATAATGTTCAATGTTCAATGATCAATGTTCAATGAAAATTACGCTTTCGCAGCAGCTTCGAGCAGTTTCTTGGCCTTTTCCTTGGCTTCTTCGATGGTTCCCACGTTCAGGAAGGCCTGTTCGGGCAGGTCGTCGACCTCGCCGTCGAGGATGGCGTTGAAGCCCTTGATGGTCTCTTCGATAGGTACCATCACACCAGGCAGACCCGTGAACTGAGAGGCCACGGCAAACGGCTGCGAGAGGAAACGCTGCACACGACGGGCACGGTTCACCGTCAGCTTATCCTCGTCGGAGAGTTCGTCCATACCGAGGATGGCGATGATGTCCTGCAATTCCTTGAAGCGCTGCAAGATCTCCTTCACACGCTGGGCACAGTCGTAGTGTGCCTTACCCACAATCAGCGGGTCGAGGATACGTGAAGTAGAACCCAGCGGATCCACAGCAGGATAAATACCCAACTCGGCAATCTTACGGTCCAGCACGGTAGTGGCATCAAGGTGTGTAAATGTCGTTGCCGGTGCAGGGTCGGTCAAGTCGTCGGCAGGCACATACACAGCCTGTACCGAGGTGATACTACCCTTCTTCGTCGAGGTGATGCGCTCCTGCATTGTACCCATCTCAGAAGCCAGCGTCGGCTGATAACCTACGGCTGACGGCATACGGCCCAGCAGAGCCGACACCTCAGAACCAGCCTGGGTGAAACGGAAGATATTGTCGATGAAGAACAGGATATCGGCAGCGCCACCGTCCTTACCACCGGCATCACGGAAGCCCTCGGCAACCGTCAGTCCGGAAAGTGCCACAGAGGCACGTGCACCGGGAGGCTCGTTCATCTGGCCATACACCAGGGTGGCCTGACTCTTCTTCAACTCCTCGGGGTCGACGAGACTCAGATCCCATTTACCCTGATCCATCGCCTCGCGGAACTTCTCGCCGTAACGGATAACGCCCGACTCGATCATCTCACGGATGAGGTCGTTACCCTCACGGGTGCGCTCTCCCACGCCGGCAAACACGGAGAATCCGTTGTGTCCCTTGGCGATGTTGTTGATGAGCTCCATGATGAGCACCGTCTTACCCACACCGGCACCACCGAAGAGTCCAATCTTACCACCCTTCATGTAAGGCTCGAGCAGGTCGATCACCTTGATACCCGTCGCAAGGATCTCCTTCTTCGTGGAGAGTTCCTCGAACGAGGGTGCTTCACGGTGGATGGGATAGGCTCCCGTCATGTCGAGTTGTTTCATACCGTCGATAGGCTGTCCGATCACGTTCAGCATTCGACCTTTAATCTGATCGCCGGCAGGCATCACGATTGGTGAGCCCATCGGGATCGCCTCCAGTCCACGGTGCAGTCCGTCGGTATTGTCCATAGCCACGCAGCGCACCGTATCCTCGCCAATGTGCTGCTGCACCTCGACAATCAGGTTGCGCCCGCCGCCACAGTCAATCCTTAGGGCATCGTGAATCTTCGGCAACACTTTTTCCGCATCCTGACCCTCGGTGTTGAAGTAAACATCGATAACCGGGCCGATAATCTGCGAAATGTGTCCAGTAATTTGTGACATACGCTTTTAATATTTAAAGTTACTAATTTGTTTTGTAGTTACGCTAGGTGATTGCAAAGATAATCATTATTTTCGAAAGAAGAAACTTTTTCCGGAATAAATTCCGAAAAGAGCAACATTTTTCAACTTTTTAGCGATTAAGAGCAATATTATAGTTCAGATATTTGCTATTTCCCGTGACATCTTCGAGAATCTCGATGAAAGGCGGCACGTTGATGGTCTCTTGTTCAGCGATGCCCTTGGTTTCCATCATCACGAGGTCGTCGACAGGCGACAGGAAGGTATCAATCTCAAAGAACTGTCCCTTCCAGATAAAGCTTTGTCTCTTCTTCTTGATGGTTGAACGGTATGGGTCAGCCTGCTGTAGCATCTGCTCATAGAGATTATTCTGTACGTTACGCTCCGTCTCAATCACTTCGGTATCGGAGATACGTTTCTTTGAACGGTGGACATTCACCACCTTTCCCCCACTCCATTCCCTACGGCGCAGTCTGACCTCGCAACCAGGCTCGGCCACAAGATAGGTTTGCGTAATCAGGCTCTCCGAGCACTCCGGAATCTCACCGGTAATCCGTACACGGAAGATACGCTCTTCCTGAACAGGCTGTGGCAGACCGACGACCTTGGAGATCTCCTTCAGAACACGGTTCAACTTTTTCTCGAAATCGTCATGGTTGTTGATCACCCGCAGATGGGGATGTCCCGTCCAGGCCTTGATCACCTTCTTATCGAGTTCACGGGCGATGCGCAGACCTTCCTCATTGGCCTGTTCATAACGGGTGGCATTGGTGGCTGTGGTGTAATACTGTTCTGCGCCATCGGCTGCCGAGACCAGATGAAGAACAGCATCATAGCGGTCAAACAACTCGTTGGAACTGGTGCCGGCCATCTGGGTGATTTCCTCCCATTCCGACGGGGTGATATAGGCAGAGATGTCCATCGTTCCCCGGTCGCAGACGATGAGAACCGGTTTCGTGCAGACTTCCGCCAGTCGCATAAACTGATCTTCCAAAGCCAACTGGGTTTCAAGAATGGCTCGTTCCCCCTGATAATAGAGGTCGCGATTGGGTGTCAGGTAGTTCCAACCCGCCGTACTATAGATCGTAGGCACCTCCGGGACATTAAAGACTTTATAACCAAAACCCGAGAAATATTCTGTTATCTTCACCAGTGCGGTCGTCTTACCAGCACAAGGACCACCAGTCAACACGATTTTCTTGATCTCTGCCATACACTATAAATTAAAAAATCGTTTCCAGATATAACACGATAAAGCCAAGTAGCCATCCGATCAGCATCTTCGGTGAGATATTCCTAAGATACCACCCCAGGTGAATATGCTCCATCTTCATCAGGGCAATACCGCTGATGCTGCCAACCGACAGGAGACAACCTCCTGTAGCTGTGGCATAAGCCAGGACTTTCCAATACACGCCGTTCTCGACAAAATTGCTTAAATAGTCAGAGTCAACCCACATGGCCAGCTGGCCACTCTCCTGGACAGGATACAGGGAAATGCCTGATATAGCAATCGTAAAGGTGTCGACAATACCGCTCAGCAATCCTGAAACGGCACCAAAGGCCCATACGTTATGAACATTAAAGTCGACCCATGCCGAGACATCTCCAAAGACGCCCGTTTCAGTTACTACACCCATACCGAGCATAATACCCATTACAAAGAGCATCTGTTGGATAGCCCCATATTTCAGGGCCTGAGGCATTCGCTGACCTGTCATCTGGTCAGCATTCAACAACTTTCTGTTGAAGGCCTCGTTAACGACCCAGAGCACACTTAATACACAGAGTGCACCAAGGAAAGGAGACAATTGTGTGATGTTGTGGAATGTCGGTGTAAACCACAATCCTCCAATACCCACGAAGAGCATGACGATACGCTGCCATGAATTCAGGTTCGTGTCATCCCCCCGGAATGGCATCGGTGACCACTGGGTATCAAGTTTCTCAGGCAGTTGTCGGTTAATCAGAATCGTTGGAATCACCCATGCCAATATTGCAGGGAGTGCCAAAGTCTTGGAAAAACTGGTTGCCGTAACTGCACCATCACCCCATAACAACAGACCTGTCGGATCACCAATCACGGTAAAGCATCCTCCACAATTGGCTGCAATCACGATGGCGCTGCCTATCAGCATCCGTTGTCTACGGTTTTGTACGATGCTGTGCATGATGACGAGCATCATCGTAGCCGTTGTCAGATTATCCAGATTCGCAGAGATCAGGAAAGTTGCGATCGTAATCGTCCAAAGTAATCGTTTCGGATTGGGCGTCTTGATCCATTTCGTGATGAAATCGAAACAACCGTTATTATGCAGGATCTCAATAATCGACATTGTAGCCAGCAGAAACATGACGATGCTGGCAGCACGTCCTACATAAGTCAGGAAAATCTCATTATATATATATTGTTTTACGGCTTTGCTTGACGGTTCTTCGCCGGCAAGATATTCCATATATTCATGTGGATGCTGTGACATCACGAAATCAGAGCCCCAGCAGATGTATACGACCCATCCCACCGTACCGATAAACATAGCGATAGCAGCCTTATTCACTCCGGTGATATGTCCCGTAGCAATCAGCAAATAAGCTGCCAATAACATGAAAACAATGATAAGCGTCATGACGATAATAATTTTATGCTTGATGGTCTCAGGCTTTCTCCATATTGGCCACAAAGATATGAAGAAAAACTGAAACCTCCAAATAATTTATCAAAAAATTACGTCAGGACGCTATGGGATCAACAAAGAAGAATCGCCATAACTCAAAAAACGGAAGTCATGAGCGAGTGCATAGTCATAAATCTTATGCCAGTCCCCTTTAACGAATGCACTTACAAGAAGTAACAATGTTGACTGAGGCTGATGGAAATTCGTCACCAACATTTTCACGATCTTATATTCGTAACCGGGGGCGATGATAATCTGAGTACTGGAATGAAGTACCTCCAGTCCTCTGGCGTCCATCCAAGCCGCCAAGGCCTTCAGGGCCTCCACACTATTCACTATTCGTTTTTCACTATTCACTATTTCATACGGTTCCCACTGTGCCACATGCAGTTGCTCTTCCGTTATCTCCGGATGACGGAGGACTTTCAAGCCCATATAATACAGGCTTTCCAACGTCCGGACACTGGTCGTTCCGACAGCGATGGCACAGGCATCATGGCGAATGAGTTTCTCGACGGTATCCCGACGCACGCTAATATATTCGGTATGCATCTCATGGCCTTCAATTCGCTCGGACTTGACAGGACGGAATGTTCCTGCACCAACATGTAAAGTCAATTCTTCGCGTTCTATGCCCTGTTCATCCAGAGCCGTTAAGACCTCTGACGTGAAATGCAAACCTGCCGTCGGAGCTGCAACGCTTCCTTTGATCTTTGAATAGACGGTCTGATAGGTCGTTTTGTCACTCTCTTGAGTCTCACGGTTGAGATACGGAGGAATAGGCAATTCTCCCATAGCATCGATCACATCTGCGAAACTCACGTCCCCATCCCACTGGAGATCAATCCGATGAGAAGTACCATGAACTTCACCACGAACGGCTGTTACCGTAATGGTCTTCTCACGAACGTTAACAACCCGAGTCAGAGGTTCCTTTTTCCATTTCTTCAAGTTTCCGACCAGACAATACCAGGCACAATGGCCATCGGTCTGAAACATCTGTTCATAGTCTGCAGGTTCAGCCGGTTCCAACAGGAATATCTCAATCAGCGCACCTGTGTCCTTCCGGAAATGTAAGCGGGCCTGTATCACCTTCGTATTATTGAAAACCATCAGGGCTCCTTTAGGCAGATAATCCGGAAGATGATAGAACAAGTCCTCACTCACCTCACCCTTTCTATAAACCAATAATTTGGAATGGTCGCGCTGAGCTATCGGAAACTTTGCGATACGCTCATCAGGGAGTGGATAATTATAATCGCTAATATGAATCTGTCTGGGATCTTCCATTATAATGCAATTGTTGCTTTTATCAAAGCATATAATAATGTAAACGCAAGTATACTTACAGGGATGTTGATATCCTGACGCTGATAACCTGTCTTTGTATAATGGGTAGAAGTAAAACACATGCCCGTTTCATAAGGTCGGGTTACTTTTTTATAGATCCAGTATACAAATGAACCGGTAATACCACCCCACAGTAATCCTACGAGGATGTCACCTGGATAGTGAACACCCAGATACAAACGTGTCCAGCAGTTTGTAAGTGACCAGATGACCATCGAAGTGGTCAGCAGACGACTGCGGACAAGCCACCAAAAGAAGATGGTGATACTGAAGGTGTTGGAGGCGTGTGCTGAGAAGAATCCATACTTTCCTCCACGATAGCCGTCAACGATATCAACGAGCAGTCCTATCTGGGGGTCATGAGTAGGTCGCCAACGGGCTACTGTAGGTTTCACGATCACATCATCGACTGTTCCCGCAATCAAGACGCAAAGTCCTGCAGCAGCAAGAACCAACAGGATCTTCTGTACCCGGTCGTTATTTTTCAAGACCAGATAGAACAGGCTTACATAGAGTGGAACCCACGTCAGCGCATGGGTCAGCGTACGAGCAAGCGTATCAAGGAACAGAGACGGACTGCCATTAATCCACAGCAGCAGTTGCTTGTCAAAGTCTATCAAAGCCTGTAAATCCATTCGTTATATCAGTTCAATTTTACTTGTTTCTATCCAACCTTCCTTACCATCTGCCAGACGGATCTCTTTCCAATCCTTCATGGATGAGTCTGTTATCGTCACCTTAGTCCCTTCATGAAGAATAAAGAGGTCAGTCCCTTGCTGGGCAGGTGTACTCTTCACCGTCACAGCTGGAGAGATGACGATAGCGCCACTATGGTTCATCAACAATTCTTTCTGCTGATGGGCGAAGACATTACTGAGTACAAACAGTACAACGAGAGCCATCGCCCCAAAGAATCCGATCTTACGAAGCCAGATACGTTCAGAAAAGAGATAAATCAAAGCTAACACTATCGCAAGAGCCAACGCCAGCAAAGCCGTCCTTGCCCAGCCGTCAACACTGGCCATATTTACTAATGAACGATACCAGGTAACGAAGAACATCTCTTGTTCTGGTGTTATCTTGTCAATCGTCTTTGAGCGTGCCAACTGAAGATTGAACCGAATATCCCGGTCACTTGGCGATAATAACAAAGCCCGTTCATAGTTCAGAATCGCAAGGGTGATATTCTCCGTTCTGTAATAAGCATTACCGAGATTATAATAAAGATCGGCGGAAGCACCCTGTTTCAGCAGAGCCTCGTACTCTTTGATGGCCTTTTGATACTGTCCTCTTACATATGAGCTATCAGCCTCAGTCTTTGTCACCGCTGAAGAAGAAAGTGGAAAGAGGATAAAAGAAGATATGATAAAGAGCAGAAGAAGTCGGGCATAAGTATTCTCATTCCTCTTCCCTCTGTCCTCTTTTCTCTTCTTCATCGTGCCTTCAATTTTTTCTATGGCTGTCATAGCCTTTTCATATACCTTATTCATATTGCCTTTAGGATCGCCTGGAGCATAACGTTCAAACTCGCACTCATCCAGAGCGCCAATGAACTGCGCGATCGTCTCTTCATCAACGAATCGTTCTGCAAGTTTCTGACTAATATTGTCATGTGAGAGCTGTTCAACTGGAATATTCAGCTTATCACCGACATATCCCCATAGCGCACGCAACACTTCATCGTAGAACTCACCAGGCTTATTATCAGACATCAACTTCGATGCTTTCTTCAAGCGCTTGGTGGCAACCTTATTCGCCTTTCCTGCGCGTTGCTTGGTGATGTTGGCATTCTCAATCGCACGTTTACGGAAAATCACGAAGAGAGAGATGAATATCAATGCCAGGACAATCAGCGAGAGCCAATAACTGGTAGACCCGAAGAAGAAATCATTCGTGCTGTTCAGGTCTGTCACCCCTGTCTTGATATGACGGATATCCTTGTTGAGCATCTGCAGGTCCTCCTGACCATCGAAGGTGCTGACACTACCAGATCCACTGCCTTTTGCCACATCCAAAGAGAAACCTTGGGTTTTTACCGTCTCGTACTTATTTGTATGGGTGTTAAAGAAAGTGAACACGACAGGTGGTATCTCATATTTCCCCTGATGACGCGGTACGGCTAGGACATCATATATCATCGAACCTTCCAAGCCATTGGTTGTCAGCTTTGTTTTGTCAGTTATTTTTGCATCATATTTATCAAAGTCCTTGGGGAAGTTCACCTCAGGTTGTTTAATCAATTTCAAATTGCCCAAACCGCTGATGACAACACGCATCCTAACCGGGTCGTTCGCCTTGACACTAGTCTTGTCAAGCTGGGCAGAGATCGAGAATCGTCCTACACCACCGGAGAAATCTGCCGGACGTGCTGGTAACGGATCCACTTGGATCTCAATGCCTGGGGCCTGGATCTGCTTTTTGACCTCAATATAACCAGAGCCGCCATTAAAGAAAGCTTCGAAAGGATCGATGTTACGATTCTGCTGGACGACAATACCATTAAAGGTGATGCTTGGAATCTGGAGCTTTCCTGTAATCTGAGGGAACATCACATACTGACTCCATGTGACAGTACGATACGGACGGCCATTCACCGTCTCCACCTTAAAACTCTTCTGTTGAGGTAGATCGACCTCCTGGGTATGAAATCCCTTAAGGTCGGGCATCTTACCTTCCAACTGCGTCAGAGAAACCAACGTGTAGACTTTATACGTCAGAAGAATGGGTTCCTGTTCATAGACCCGTTTTTTGTTGGCACTCACTTTAATAAAGAGGTCAGACCCCGAGATCCGACTCCCCGCCTCACGCATCTCAGCGCCTTCCGCATCACGCTGACGCTGTGAGCCGCCTCCGTTTGCCTGGCTACGGGAATTCCCGGACACCTTAATGGTCAACGTATTTGAAGCGATAGATTTACCATCAACCGTAGCATGAGCGGCAGGAATCGTATATGAGCCATTCTTCGTCGCCACAACGATATATGTGTATGTAATCGAAGACGAGGAACTGGTATGGCCGTTTATCATCTGATAGCTCGACTGTACCGAACGATTCGGTCCGATAAGGACTTCCAATTCTTCAGGAATGTTTCCTGCGCGGAAGTCACTCACGTTCTGCGTATTGATAGTATAGCTCAAACGGAACTGCTCGCCCACAGACACCTGAGAGGGCGCCGAAGCAGTCAGAGTCTGCGCCAGAGCAGAAAGTGGAAAGTGGAAAGAGAAAAGAGATATGCAGATAAACACGAGCATACCCATCCTCAGCACACGGGTATTCTCCTGCCACTTCCCTCTTTCTGCCTTCCGCCTTAAATCAATATTCCTATTCATATCATCACCAATTCTTCAAGATATTCCGACGTTGGGGTTGCTGTTGTGCTTTTTTCAGACGATCCTGCGTCTGTTTTTCCTGTTGCATCGCAGCATTCAACAACTGCTCAGCATTATCCTTGCTCATCTGAGGCTTCGGTTTCTCCTGCTGTTTGTCTTGCTTTTTCTGATCTTGTTGCTGCTGTTCTTTTTGATCATCTTTCTTCTGATCATTCTTATTTTGCTGCTGATCCTGCTTCTTCTGGTCCTGCTTTTGCTTCTGGTGCTTGCAGAGCACAAGATTATAGCGGGTCTCATCATCATCGGGATTCAGACGAAGTGCGCTCTTATAGGCTTCTATCGCCTCCCCATACATTTTATGCGACTGGCAGATGACGCCGATATTATGGAAAGACTGATACTTACGCAATGGATTCGTCTCCAGTTTAGCTGCATTCTGAAACTGTTCTATGGATGCAGAATCTTTCTTTTGCGCCATCAGCGCATTACCCAAATTATAGATTGCCTGCGGATTACGCGGGTTCTTTTCCAAGGCTTTACGATATGACACCTCTGCATTAGCATAGTCACCAGCATTAAACTGTTTATTGCCCTGTCGCAGATACTGACGATCTGTCTGAGCAAAAGTACTGACAGTTATCATGAGTAAAAATATGGTGACAACGCTCTTCCTGGTACCGAAAAACGAGATACGCTTCAACAATGGATTACGACGGTCTAAGATACATATCTCCAAAATAAGCAACAATAAAGCAAGAATTCCAAAAGCCTGGAACTGCTCATCGTAATCACTATAGACAGTTGTCGAAGTCTCTTTCTTTGCCAACTTATCAAGTTCGTTGTCCAAGCGTTGCTGGGCAGCACTATTATTCTCCACATGAATATAGGCTCCACCACCAGCCTGAGCCACCTGACGACACATATCCTCATTCAGCGCAGACATCACGGTATTACCTGTATTATCTTTCATATAGTCACCTGTGCCAGGAATGGGGATAGGAGCACCTTGTGCAGAACCGACTCCCAATACGAACACACACATGCCTTTCTTCCGAGCAGCCTCAGCAGCCTGAAGTGCTCCACCCTCGTGATCCTCACCATCGGTGATGACGATAATGGCCTTGCCGATACCCTCCTCCTGGGTAAAACTGTTCGTAGCCATGTCTATGGCAGCAGCGATGTCCGTTCCTTGTGTAGCCATCATAGATGGATCTATACTCGACAGGAACATTTTCGCTGACACATAATCACTCGTGATAGGCAACTGCACAAAAGCATCTCCTGCAAACACGATGAGACCGATCTTATCATTCGTAAAATGATCAACAAGATTCTCAATCATCATCTTTGAACGATCAAGTCTGCTCGGCACGATATCCTCTGCACGCATGGAGTTTGAGATATCCAGAGCAATAATCGTTTCAATACCCGTCCGCTTCTCATGACTGATCTTTGTTCCCATCTGAGGACGAGCCAGCATGAGAATCAACAAAGCCAATGCAGCCTGCAAAACCCAGAACTTCACGGATGGACGGAAACGTGAGACGTCAGGCATGAGGTTTTTCAGCAACTGAGGTTCTCCAAACTTGCGTAGCCGCTTCTTCTGATTACGATATGAAACGAATCTGACAAATGCTAGTACAGGAATGAGCACTAACAGCCAGAGATATATGGGATCTTCAAATCTGAACATATTACGGTATCCTCCTAAAAATAGTGATGCGAAGCAGAATCTCCAACAGCAATGCCAAGATGGCAATGATTGCAAAAGGCTGGTATGCCTCATATTTCTTGCTGAACTGCTTCACATTGAGTTTTGATTTTTCCAATTGGTCGATTTCCTGATAGATTTTCCTTAACTCCTTGGTATTGGTGGCACGATAGAAATCACCCTCGGTTGCCGCAGCAATCTCACTAAGCGTCTTATTATCAATCTCTACCGGGATATTCACATACTGTACTCCACCAGCTACAGGCATCGGATAAGGAGCCACATTATTAGTGCCCACACCAATGGTATAGACTCGGATGCCGAGACTTTTAGCAATTTCCGCAGCTGTCATCGGCGAGATATCTCCTCGGTTATTACTACCGTCCGTCAACAGAATCACCACCTTACTCTTGGCCTTAGAGTCCTTGAGACGGCTCACGGCATTGGCTAATCCCATACCTATTGCCGTGCCATCTTCTATCAGACCCCTGGCAGCAATATCTGTACGGACATTATGGAGAAGGTTCAGAAGAGACGCGTGGTCAATGGTCATTGGACATTGGGTAAAGGCTTCACCAGCAAAGATGCTCAGGCCAATATTGTCATTCGGACGTCCTGCGACGAACTCTGCTGCCACCTGTTTTGCGGCTTCTATTCGATTAGGCTTCAGATCCTCTGCCAGCATACTGGTAGACACATCCATCGCCAACATGATATCTATGCCTTCAATCGTCTTGTTCTTCCAGGAGTTCTGAGTCTGAGGACGAGCCAAGACGATAACGACCATCGTGAGTGCCAGTACCCTTAAAACCAGAGAAAGAGGCATCAGACGGACCTTCCAACTCTTAGGCGCATCACGGAAAGCGAAAGTGTCGCTCATCCGAATGGTAGGCTCAGTCTTTTTCCTGTAAATCAAATACCATATTATATACGGTATGATCAAGAGGAGCAATAACAGATACTCTTTATTGGCAAATTCCATACTTTCAATCAATTAATCAGTTGATATGTAGCATATACAACATAAATCAGCAACAGGAGACTAACCACCATCAATGCGGTAATGACCGTCTTTAGTATTCGACGTGTCTTCACACTGCGCTGGTCTTCTTCAGACAACTGTGGTTTCACCGTTTCTTCTGTAGGAACATTCTCCAACTTCGTCTGGTTGATGAACTCAATGGCATTGACGAGATTCATG
>JAEENF010000074.1 GCA_016283605.1 Prevotella sp. | reverse complement strand
CTGGATGTCGTTCTGACGACCGGCGAAGTTCCACATGAAGTAACGCCAGTACATGAAGTTACACTGGTAGGAGAGGAAGAACCGGATATTTTCAAACTGTGAAGGCACTTTGACGGTCATAGGTTCACCACAACGGTCGTAAGGCACCTCACTGCCGTCGACACCACCCATCCACGACTCATAGGCAGCCGCATGAGCGGCATCATACATACGTGGGAAGAGCATGTTCTGGGCGTATTTGTATTCATCCTTCGTACGGACTACGAAGTAGGAGTCTTTCTCATCGGCAGAGGCCTTCTCCTTACGCTGGTAGACCGGTTTTCCCTTTGTCATCACCGGTTTGCAGTAGCCACCCTCCACCTCCAGGGCCACCTGAGAGGTGTACGCCTGACCATAGAAAAGGGGACGGTTACCATACTGGTCACGTCCGAGGTAGTCGCCCAAGGTAAAGATATCCTCTGGCGAGTTCTGGTCCATCGGAGGATTGGCAGAAGAACGGATGACAATCAGAGCGTATGTCGAGTAACCGATCATCAGCATCAGCATACAGAGCAGGGCCGTGTTCTTGATACGGGCCGTGATCAGCAGCTCCTTCTCCTTCTTGAAGTTCAGGACGAACCACAGGATGGCCAGGACCACGAGGCCAATGATGAAGGCCGACCAGCCCCAACCATAGAACGGGATGCCCAACATACCCACTGAGAGCAGGAAGGCGATGTTCTGTACGGTGATGCTGTGACGCTGGGTCTGGGTCTCGTAGACCGCCCAGATGACACAGGCCACCAAGAGGATGATATAGATGATCTCACCCGTGTTGAACGGCATGCCAAGGGTGTTGACAAAGAACAGCTCGAACCAGCCGCCTACGGTGATGATACCTGGTACGACGCCATAGAGCACAGCTGCCAGGATCACGACCGATACCGCCAAGGCGATGAGTGAGCCTTTGAGGTTGGCATCGGGGAACCGGCGGTAGTAATATACCAGGACGATAGCCGGCACACAGAGCAGGTTCAGCAGGTGAACACCGATAGACAGACCGGTCATGTACATGATCAGCACCAGCCAACGGTCGCTATGAGGTTCATCGGCATGGTCATCCCATTTCAGGATGAGCCAGAATACCACGGCGGTGAAAGCCGAGGAATAAGCATATACCTCACCCTCGACCGCTGAGAACCAGAAGGTATCGCTGAAGGTATAGATGAGGGCACCTACGAGTCCTGAGGCCTCGATGGTGATGAGCTTCGCCAAGGTCATGTCCTCCCATTTGTCGATGAGGAGTCGTCTGACCAGGTGTGTGATACTCCAGAAGAGGAAGAGTATACACGTGGCTGAGAGCAGGGCACTCATCATGTTGACCATCTTCGCTACCTGTGTGGGGTCACTGGTGAACTGTGAGAACAGATTCGCCGTCAGCATGAAGAACGGTGCCCCAGGGGGGTGTCCGATTTCCAGTTTGTAACCTGTCGTAATAAATTCCGGACAGTCCCAGAACGAAGCTGTCGGTTCAATTGTGGAGCAATAGACAAAGGCGGCAATGAAAAACGCCAGCCAGCCCAGGACATTGTCCACCAATCTAAATTGTTTCATCTAAGAGAATATTTTTAACGTTAAAATTCAATTTGGGCACAAAGGTACAAAAAAAAGTGAAGAGTGAAAAGTGAATAGTGAAGAATTTGCTACCGCTGGACAGAAATTAACTTACATAAACAGTCCGGCGCCATAGATGAGGATGATGTAACGGAAAATCTTGCCCAGGGTGATGGCGATGAACGTGATGACGATATTGGCGCGCATCAGACCTAAGGCGATGGTGATGGCACTGCCCAGAACCGGCAGGAAAGCAAAGAATCCCATCCACGCCCCTCGGCCGGCCATGAAGCGTTGCGCTTTGTCGAGGCCCTCTTTCTTGACATGCAGGTACTTCTCGATCCATTCCATCTTACCGAGACGCCCCACACCGTAGTTGACCACACTGCCCAACACGTTGCCGATGGTGCCATAGACCATCAGCAGCCAGGGGTCCAGGCCTGTGGCCATCAGTCCCACCATCACCGCCTCACTGGAGAACGGAAAGAAACTGCCTGCCAGGAAGGCGGCCAGTAACATACCCCAATAGCCGTACTGGGTCAGGAAGTGAATGATGAAATCCATACGTGAAAACCAATCAGTGCCACGGCCGTAATGACGATGACCAGGAAGGCGATGTTGGTGATGCGGGTATGTGTCAGGGCGATGAAATGCGCTATCAGCGGACTCGTCATGATGATGGCCATCTGCACGAACAGTTCAAAATGCTGAGGCTGTAAGGCGATAAGGACGAACATCGTCAGGACGATGAGCATAAAACTGTAATAGAACAGTCGGATGCGTAAACGGTCGTTATAGCTTGTGCGCAGGAAATGGATGATACCCGTCAGGGAGAGTATCAACAGAAACGCATACGTCAGGATATGCTGGAGCGGAATCTGCGTATAATGATAGGGGAACTGAAAGTCGGTGAGGGGCAGGAAATGGTCTGTAAAGGGCTTGAAATCGCCTTTAAAACGGTAAAAGACGATGGCTGCCAGATAGAAGTAAGGCAGTATCAGTCCGAGGAGAGACCCCAGGAATGTCCGCCACCCCAGAGAACCGAGACAGAACGCCATGACCAGCCAGTAGACCGGTACCAGCCAGAAGGCATGGACCTTCATCAGGGTGATCAGTCCGAGGAGCAGGAAGGTGTAAAAGGCCCAGCCTACCGCCGCTTTGTCCTGGAACGTCTTGTAGAGCGTCAACAGACTGGCCGTCAGACATAACATCGTGATGCCGGCCTCTAAGGAGGGAAACAGGTAACAGGTGACACCGGTCAGGACAATAAATGACACGGCCACCGACCGACTGTAGATACGGATCAGGGCATGGCTGCGGTTGAGCTCCATCATGATGAAGGTGGATAACCCATAACATACGAACTGGATCCACCATCCATGTTGGATCAGTCCGCACAACAACCACAGCACGCCACCTAAGAGCGCCGTTACCGGCAAGATCAAACGACTCTCAGCGACCCTGTTCTGAATCCTTTTGACCGCCATTTAGAGATCTGCGCCTATGTCACGACGGAAATATTTGTCGGTGAATTGAATCTTCTGAGCCTCCTCGAAAGATTTTTGGAGGGCCTCGGCCTTGTCCTTGCCATAGCTGCTCACAGCGATGACACGACCACCGGCAGTGACGACCTCACCATCCTTCAGGGCTGTACCACTGTGGAACACGATGGTGTCAGAATTGACAATTGACAATTGAGAATTGACAATTGGCAGGCCTGTGATAGGATAGCCCTTCTTGTAGGCCTGGGGATAACCGCCAGAGACCAGCATCACACAGACAGCAGCACGCGGATCAAACTCGATGGGACGTTGGTCAAGATTACCTTCAGCCACACCCTCGAAGAGGTCTACGATGTCGCTCTTCAGACGGAGCATCACACTTTCGGTCTCGGGGTCACCCATACGACAGTTGTATTCAATGACGTAGGGCTCTGGCTCCCTATTTGGTGTATTGGTACGGTTGATGAGACCGAAAAATATAAAACCTTTATAGTCAATGCCTTCAGCGGCGAGACCCTCTACCGTAGGACGGATGATACGGTCCTCCACCTTCTGCATCCATTCCTTCGTGGCAAAGGGCACAGGCGTCACAGAACCCATACCACCGGTATTCAGACCGGTGTCGTGCTCACCGATGCGTTTGTAGTCCTTGGCCTCAGGGAGGATCTTATAGTGCTGGCCGTCAGTCAGGACGAAGACCGAACACTCGATGCCACTCATAAACTCCTCGATGACCACACGACTGGAGGCATTACCGAACATACCGCTCAGCATCTCCTTCAACTCCTTCTTGGCCTCCTCGAGGGTGGGGAGGATGAGAACACCCTTACCCGCACAAAGGCCATCGGCCTTGAGAACGTAGGGGGCTTCGAGGGTTTCAAGGAACTTCAGACCCTCCTCCAGATGTTCGCCATCGAAGGTCTGGTATTGGGCTGTGGGGATGTTGTGGCGCTGCATAAAACCCTTGGCGAAGTCTTTCGAGCCTTCGAGAACGGCTCCTGCCTTCGAGGGACCAATCACAGGGATATCCTTCGTGCGGGCATCAGCCTTCAACTCATCGTAGATGCCCTTTACCAGAGGATCCTCAGGACCTACTACGACCATATTGACACCCTTCTCGACCACGAATGCCTTGATGGCTTCGAAGTCATCGGCCTTCATGGCCACATTCTCGCCACAGTTGCTGGTGCCAGCATTGCCTGGGGCGATATAGAGTTTCTCACACTTGCTGCTCTGAGCAATTTTCCAAGCCAGGGCGTGCTCACGTCCGCCACTTCCTAACAACAATAATTTCATATTTTAGAACATTTCTATTTTTTGACTACAACTTATTTTTGACTACAACTTAGACAACTTGGACAACTTTTTTAGTCAGCATAGCTGACTCAGGTGACAGCTTGTCACTTTTAAATGTTGTCTTTGTTGTCATAGTTGTCTATGTTGTCGTTTATTATTTTATCTTGAGGTAATCGTCGAAGTACTGCGTGATGCGTTCATGCAGATGCACTGAGGCATGACCACGCATATTATGCTCCTCACCAGGATAGGCAAAGAAATCCGGTTGCGTACCAGCCTTGATACAGGCATCGAGGAACGAGAGACAATGCTGAGGCACCACGGTGTTGTCGTTGTAACCTGTGATAATCTGCAACTTGCCTTTCAGGTTCTTGGCCTTGTCGATGAGGCTGCTCTTGGCATAGCCCTCGGGATTGTTTTCCGGTGTTCCCATATAACGCTCGCCATACATCACCTCGTACCATTTCCAGTCGATGACCGGTCCTCCGGCCACACCGACCTTGAAGACGTCGGGATAGTTGGTCATCAGTGAGATGGTCATAAATCCGCCAAAGCTCCAGCCGTGAACACCCAGTCGGTTCATATCGACATAGGGCAGACTCTTCAGATACTCCACGCCCTTCATCTGATCCTGCATCTCGATCTGTCCCAGTTGGTGGAAGGTGGCTTGTTCAAAGTCACGTCCACGATACTGACTACCGCGATTGTCGAGGATAAAGACGATATAGCCCTTCTGTGACATATAGGTCTCCCAAGGACGGGAAGCCCAGTGCCAGGAGGCCTGCACATTGTTGGCGTGAGGACCACCATAGACATAGACCACTGTGGGGTATTTCTTCTGCGGATCGAAGTTATAGGGTTTCACCATCCTGTAATAGAGGTCTGTGACGCCATCAGCAGCCTTGAGACTGCCACACTCGAAGATGGGTTGCTCGTAACCTGTCCAGGGGTCTTCAGCTTCGAGCAGATTCGTATGAACAGGATTCTTCTTCGTCAGATCCACGACATCGATGACACGGGGTCTGGTAGGTGTCGAGAACCTGTCGATGAGGTAGTTGCCTGAGGGTGATAACACACCACTGTGTACCCCATCTACCGTCTCCAGTTGTCGGATCTCTCCCTTCATGTTGACACTATACAACCGGTGATGCAGGGGGTGTTCCTTATTGGCCTTGATGATGATGGTCTTCTGTTTTTTGTTGAAGCCCAGCACATCCATCACCACCCACGGACCCTTGGTGATCTGTCTGAGTTCCTTACCACTCTTGTCAAACAGATAGAGGTGGTTATACCCGTCCTTCTGACTCTGCATGATGAACTTGGTCTCATCCCACGGCAGGAACTGGATGGGATGGAGGGGTTCTACGTATTTGTCCGAGGTCTCGCGATAGAGTTCTTGCGTCCCTCCGGTAGCAAGCGGTGAACCGATTACAGCGATCTTAGCGCCAGAAGCCGCATCATACGATACCAGGCGACAATCGTTCTGACCACGGTTCAGTTCGAACATATAGATGGTCTTGCTGTCCGGACTCCATGCGATATTCGTGAAATAACGGTCGGTAGGATCACCTGCCTGCAGATAGACGGTCTTATCACTCTGGAGGTCATAGACACCTACCGTCACCTTGTGCGAGGTCATCCCCGCCATCGGGTATTTGTCAGGCTCATAAGAGGCACTGCGGGGGAAGATATCCACCTGCGGATAGTCGGTCACCATACTCTGGTCCATGCGGTAGAAGGCCAGCCGTTGTCCGTCAGGACTCCAGAACGTGCCTTTTTCAATGCCAAACTCATTACGGTGAACACTCTGTCCATAGACAATCTCACGCGAGCCATCGGTGGAGAGCTGGTGCTTCTGTTCGTTGGCATCGACCACAAAGAGCTGATCTCCTTCCACATATGCTGTAGCCTTCGAGACGCTGTTCCAGTCATTAGCCGTCTGTCCAGCGATACTGTCCTGCCAGACGATCTTCTTCTGTTTGAAGTCCACGAGGATCACCGCCCTTCTGTTACCCACCTGAACGAGAGGTTGGTCAGGGTAGGGGAAAGAGGCATTCATCAGGTGACGCACATATCTCTCGTCGTCACTGCCTGCCCACTGGTTGATCTCGTCGAGGGTGAAGAGCTTTTCCTTCTTACCGGTTTTGGCATCGATGGTGTAACACTCCTCCACATCGGTCTGTATCAACTGGTCGCCCCACCATGTCAACCAGAGGTTCTTCGGCTGGAAGCTGTGATAGTTCGTACCACCGAAATTCAGGTCCTCGAGGGTGAAGAATTTTTCTTGTGCAGACACAGGGGAAGTGAGAAGTGAACAGTGAATAGTGAAGAGTGAAAACAGTAGGTATTTAATTGTCGTCCTCATCGTTAAACCTCCTTTTGCTTTTCTCAAACTTTCTTGCGGCTTTGTCCGTCTTCCTGTCACCACGGTCGAAACGTCCGCCTTTTTCCTTCTTTCCACCCTTTCCTCCACGACGGTCATCACGCTCGTCACGGTTTCTCCGGAAAGTCCGGTCCTTACGGTCTTTCTGTTCCAGATCGTGACGATGGAAGGTGAAACTCCGGATGTCGGCCTCTTCGTTCTGTTCGGTCTCTTCGAGACGCTGCTTGAACTCCCGCTCTTTCTTGAAACGGTGTTTCTGGGCCATCTGACGTTTCTCCTCGTCGGTCTTCACGATACCACCCTCATGACGGAAATCCTTCAGCTTACCGTCGAACATCTGGTATCTGCGGAACTCACACTCCAACGACCCATTGTACAGTGGTATCTTGATGCTGGGTTTCAGACCAATCTGCTCGAAACACTCCTCACGGTAGGAGAGGATCCAGGCGTCATTGCCCTTGAACTGGTGCTTCAACCGTTCACCGATCATCCGATAGGTTCCCAAGAGGTCGGGGGTGGAGATACGTTCTCCGTAGGGGGGATTGGTGATGATGATACTCTTGTTCTGGGGTTGCGTGAAGTCCTTGAAGTCCTGTTGCTCGATGGTGATGTCAGCAGAGAGACCTGCGGCCTTCACATTCATACGGGCCGTGTTCACGGCCTTCATGTCGATATCATAGCCATAGAGATGGTACTTGAACTCCCGTTCCTGACTGTCGTCATTGTAGATCTCGTCGAAGAGGTCTGCATCGAAGTCCGGCCACTTTTCAAAGGCATATTCCTTGCGAAACAGTCCCGGGGCCATGTTCTTGGCAATCAGGGCGGCCTCAATGAGCAGTGTACCGGAACCACACATCGGGTCGATGAAGTCCGTGTCGCCCTGCCAACCTGACATCAGGATCATACCTGCTGCCAACACCTCGTTCAACGGGGCCTCGACACTCTCCTGACGGTAGCCCCTGCGATGCAGCGACTCTCCACTGGAGTCGAGACACAGCGTACACTGGTCTTCTGCGATATGGATATGCAGACGGATGTCTGGATTGGCGATGGAGATGTTCGGACGCTTGCCGGTCTTCTCGCGGAACTGGTCCACGATGGCATCCTTCACCTTGTATGAAACGAACTTGGAATGACGGAACTCCTCGGAGAAGACCACCGCATCGACGGCAAAGGTCTTCTCTGATCCCAAGTAGTCTGTCCAGTCTATTTTCTTGATTTCCTCGTAGACATCATCCGCACTCTTGGCTTTGAAATGGCGGATGGGCTTTAAGATTCGGATGGCGGTGTGCAGTTGGAAATTCGCACGGTACATCAGCTCTTTGTTACCTGTAAACGAAACCATTCGTCTACCTATTTGTATGTCATTTGCCCCTAATTGGGTCAGTTCTTTCGCCAGCACAGGTTCCAGTCCCATGAACGTTTTGGCGATGAGTTCAAAGTTTTGTTCCATTATTTTGCCGTTTACAGTGTGCAAAGGTAATGTAAGTTGGGCAAAAAAACAAATAAAACACAAAAAAAAGCACCAATTTAATGTTATTCGGATTTTTTTTCTTAATTTTGCCACGTCTATTATCGGGTTTATGACAGAAATAACGTCAGCAGCCATATCAAGCCTCATGGGGTTCGTCCAATTGTTCTGGATATTGGGCGGCATATTCTTTTTGGTGCTGTGTTATATGATCTACCGTCTGAAAAGACAAGGCGTACGCCTGAAAAAAGAAATTCAGGAGATTGAGGAACATTCGAAAAATCATGTCGAGTACGAGTTTATCCTGAAGGCCATGAAGTTGGCCTCATGGCATCTCGACCCCGTGATGCGTACACTGTCTTTCGACAATGACTACCGTGAGAGTCTTGGCACTTATACCCCCGATGCCAATACCAATATTGACGACTGGGTGCAACATCTGGTCTTCCAGGACCGCAAACGAATCCAGAGAGCCCTCGACGACCTCTGTACGGGACGTACTGACGTGTTCCATCAACAGTATCAGGTCATCTCCACCCAACCGGGAAAGTCGTATTGGGAAGAGAGCTATGCCACAGTAGGAGAACGTCGTGAGGATGGTATGCCCAGTAAGATTGTGGGTGCCTCGATGCGTGTCGATGACCAGAAGGAGATGGAGAACGACCTGATCCTCGCGAGAAACAGGGCTGAGGAGAGTGACCGTCTGAAGACAGCGTTCCTGGCGAATATCGGTCATGAGATCCGTACACCGTTGAATGCCATCATCGGTTTCGCTGACCTCCTGCCGGTGGTGCAGAGCGAAGAAGACCGAACACAACTCATCACCGAGATCCAGAATAACAACCATAAGCTCCTGGGCATCATCAATGGTCTGGTCAGCATGTCGGAGATTGAGGCTGGTGCACGTAGTCTGACCATCTCTGCAGTCGATATCCATGAGCTGCTGCTACTGATGGTGACGAAATTCCAGGAGACCACAGATGTGGAGATGAAGTGTGAGTTCGAACAGGAACAGATGATGATCCATACCGATCGTGACGTGCTGACGGAGGTCCTGGAAAAACTGGTGGAGAACGCGGTGAAATTTACGTTACAAGGCTCCATCACGGTTGGTTATAATGTCGAACCCGAACACTTGCTGCTCTGGGTGAGGGATACTGGAAAGGGTATTGCCCAACACGACCAGAAGCGGATCTTCGAACGTTTCGTGAAGGTTGATGAATATATTCCGGGAACGGGTCTGGGACTCTCGGTCGTACAGTCTCACGTCACTCATCTGGGAGGTACTGTCGGGGTGGAGTCGGAGGTTGGTGAGGGCTCCACATTCTGGGTCAGACTACCCATCACCTGAAAAAAAATCATAGACCGGTGCAACTATTCCGTGTTTTGTTCCGTCAAACGGATAGAAACATTTAAAACGGTATGGCAATGAAAAGAACAAAGAAACTGACAATGTACAGCATAATG